>JBFYNT010000257.1:0-6671 GCA_041304225.1 Candidatus Aminicenantota bacterium | reverse complement strand
GGCTTGTCTCTATACCCGTAGGCCATGAACAGGATGCTCTTCTTCTTGAGCGTCTCTTTCTGGATCTTGATGATCCGGGCGACGCCGCGGTCGGCCATCTTGAGCAGGCCCAGGAGGTCCTTGCGCGAGAACGGGTTCTTCTCGGCCCCGGCCTGGACCTCGACGAGCTCGCCCCGGTCGGTCTCGATGACGTTCATGTCGAGATCGGCCTGGGAGTCCTCGGCGTAATCGAGGTCGAGGAGGGTCCGGCCTTTGACGATGCCGACGCTCACCCCGGCGACGAGGTGGCGCAGGGGCATGTGGTCGATCATCCCCTCGTCGATCATCTTCTTGAGGGCCAGGCCGAGCGCGACGCAGCCGGCCGTGACCGAGGCCGCCCGCGTGCCGCCGTCGGCCTGGATGACGTCGCAATCGATGATGATCTGCCGTTCGCCGAGGGCCCGCAGGTCGGTCACGGCCCGCAGGGCCCGGCCGACGAGCCGCTGGATCTCCTGGGTCCGCCCGGAGACGCGGCCGGCCGTCCGCTCGCGCGGGGTCCGCTCGGTCGTCGCCCTCGGCAGCATGGCGTACTCGGCGGTGATCCAGCCGCGGCCTGTGCCCCTGAGGAACGGCGGGACCCGCTCGTCGATGGTGGCCGCGACCAGGACGCGCGTCTTGCCCCACTCGATCAGGGCCGAGCCGTCGGCGAAATCGAGCGCGTCGATGGACATCCTGATGGGCCGGAGCTGGGTCGGCGTGCGCTTGCCGGAGCGGACGGGATCCACTACTTGATCCAGATCGCCGGCGTCTGGTCCTTCTTCGCCTGGGCCATGAAGTCCTCGAGGTCCTTCTTGGCCTTGGCGGACTCGGTCTCGGCCTTGAGGAGCTTGTCGTAGGTGTCGCTGATCTGGACCTGGATCATCTCGCGGGACTTGAGGTTGTCGAGGCCGTAGAACTCTTGGTAGAGGGTATTGAGCTTGAGCGTCAGGAGATCGACCATTTCGGCCTTCTGCAGGGCTATGTCGGCCAGCTCGTTCTGTTTCTTTTGGATGTCCTGGGCGGTCGGGGCGGCTTGGGCGCCGCTCGTTTCCTGATCCCCGGGCTTCGCGGGATCGGCGGCGGCCGGAGCGGCTTCCACGGCACGCTGCCCGGCGGGCGGCGCGGCGCCCTCCGGCAGGCCCTGGGCGGCCTGTTCTTCGCCCTCGGCCTGGGCCTGGGTCTGCTCGACCGTCTCGACGGCCGGGCGTTTCTTGACCTTGGCGATGTCGGCCGTCGTGATGGTGGTCGCCTTGCCCTTCAGGGCCGCCCGGCGCTCCTTCTCCTTCTTGGCCAGCTCGGCCAGGCTCTGGGCCTGGAGAAAGGAGACCAGGAGCAACGGAAGGACAAGCGTCGCCAGCAGTTTCTTTGTTCCCATGGCGCTGATGCTCCTTGGACTACGACGATTATCATGCTTTTAGTCGCACGTGTCAAACGGAAGTCCGGACCGAGATCCGCCGGCCGTCGGTCCGGATCTCGACGGCCCCGTCGAGGTCCGTCCGGAACACCCGGACCCGGGCCTTTCGGCAGCGGGCGAGGACCTCCCGGCTGGGGAAACCGTAGGCGTTGCCGGTCCCGGCCGAGAGGAGGACGAACCGGGGCCGGACGGCTTCGAGGAATTCGCTCGAGGTCGATGCGGCGCTGCCGTGATGTCCGGCCTTGAGCACGTCGCTCCGCAGGGTGTCTCCTCTCCCTAGGAGGGCCCTTTCCGTGGCCGCGCCGGCGTCCCCGGTCAGCAGGACCGAAACCCGGCCGTAGGTCAACCGGAGCACGAGGGAATCCTCGTTGCCCGGCGGCGGCAGGGGCGATCCCCCGGCCGGAGGCGGGTGGAGGACCTCGATCGCGACCGGGCCGAAAAGGATCCGGTCCCCGCGGGCCAGGCTCCGGCGGACGACACGCGGGGACAGGCGCGCCCCGAGCTCGCGGCGCAGGCCGTCGTCCGGGGCCGGCCGGCCTTCCCAGAACTCCCCGATCCGGAAGTTCCGGGCCACGGCGAGAAGGCCGGCGAGGTGATCCGGGTGGGGATGGGTCAGGACCAGGCGGTCGATCCTCCGGATGCCCTTCCGCCATAGGACGGGGGAGACGACCCGTTCGCCGACATCGAACGGGCTGCCGGCCAGCCCGCCGCCGTCGACGAGCATGGTCCGCCGGCCCGGGAGCTCGATCAGGACCGACTCGCCCTGGCCGACGTCGATGAGCGTGATCCGGAGGTCCGGGGATGCGGGCCTCGGCGGCGGCGCGGCGATGAGAAGGGCGAAGAGGGCCAGACCGCCCAAGGTGACCGGCCTCTGGCCGCGAAAGCGGGGCCGGACGAGGCAGAGCCCGAGGCAGAGGACGTACCCGGCCAGGACCCAGGGCCGCGGGGACGGGACCCGGAAGGACAGGAACGGGAAGGCGTCCAGGGCGTGGGAGATCCTCGAGAAGAGCCCGACGAGGAAGCCGAGGAGCGCCGCCGGCGGTCCGGCCGCGGCGGGGAAGGCCGCGGCGAACGGCAAGAAGACATAGCCGGCCGCCATGATCGCGCCGACCAGGGGAATGGCCGCCAGGTTCAGGACGAGCGAAGAGAGCGAGACGCGGTTGAAGCTCGCGGCGATGATGGGCGCGGCGCCCAGCGCGGCCGTCAACGAGAGGCAGACGAGCTCGGTCGTCTTGAAAGGCAGGCGCGGCAGCCTCCGGAGAAGGGGAGGCGTGAACAGGATGATGGTCAGGGTCGCGGCGTAGGTCAGCCGGAAGCCGGCGTCGAAGAGGCACGAGGGATTGGCGGCCAGCAGGACGAAGGCGCTCGCGGCGATGGTGTTGAGCACGTGGACGTCCTTCCAGAGGAGCTTCCCGGCGATATAGGCCAGGGTCATGAGCGTGGCCCGGAGGACCGAAGGACTGCCCTCGACGAGTACGGTGTAGAAGACCAGGAAAAAGGCCAGGGCCAGGCTCGAGGCCCGCCGGGTCATGCGGACGAAGCGGAAGAGCGAGAAGAGCAGCACGTTGATGATGGCGATGTGGCCGCCGGAAATGGCGAAGAGATGATAGAGGCCCGTCTCCTGGAGGTTCTCGACGGTCGCCTCGTCCATCCGGCCGTCCTCTCCGAGCAGCAGGGCCTCGAGGACGGCCCCGGCCGGGGAGATGTCCCCGCCGTCCGGCGCGGGGAAGCGGCGCTCGAGGAGTTTCTGGATGCCGCGGCGGACGCGCGAGATCCGGGCCCGGGGAGAGACGGCCGGCGCCGCCCGTTCACGGGCGACGAGGAGCGGGGATTTCGTCGTGGCCCGGCGGTGGACGCCGAGGCCCTGGAGATACCGCTCATACGAGAAGCCTCCGAAGTTCCGGAAGGAGCCTCCGGTGCCCAGCCGGACCGAGGCCCTGATCGAGTCCCCCGCCAGAAGCTCGAGGCGGCCGCGCGCCCCCCGGGCGAAGGGCACGACCAACCGGAGCCGGCCCCGGAGCGGCCGTTCTTCCCCCCCGGCCCCTACGGTCCGGACGGAGATGAACAGGACATCCCTGTCCGTTTCCCGTCCGGGCGAGCGATAGAGGCGCCCGGAGACATCGACATAGCCGTCGGCCTCCAGGGCCCGGAGGGCGTTGCGCCGGTAGTCGCGGTCGTGGTCGGCCAGGCGCGCGGCGCCCGTTGCGGCCACGGCGGCCAGCAGGAAAAGCGCCGCGGCCCTGTCGAAGCGGCGGGCGAAGAGAAGCCAAGCGGCCGCGACGAAAGCCAGGGGCGGGGCCCAGGGCGGACCGGCCGGCGAGGGGAAGGCCTCGGCCGCGGCGATGCCCAGGGCGAAGGCGGACGTCAGGTAGACGAACGGATAGGGGCAGGCCCTCAGAACCCGGGGCCGCCGGAGGCGAGCGCGCTCTGGCCCTCGAGGGCGTCGATCACCAGGTGGCTGAGGATCCTCATCCCCAGAGGGATGGCCCTCTCGTCCGGGCTGAACTGGGGGCTGTGGAGGGGCGCCATCGTCGGCAGGGCGGGGTTCTTCACGCCCAGGAAGAAGTAGAGGCCGGGGACCTTCCGGGCCAGGAAGGCGAAGTCCTCGGCGATCATCTGCGGCTTCCACTCGACCAGCCTGTCCTTCCCCAGGAGCCGGACCAGGGTCGGGGTCATGGCCGCGGCCAGCTCCGGATTATTAAAGACGGACGGATTGCCCGGTTTATACTCAAATTCGAAGCCGGCGCCGTAGATTTCCGTGACGTTCCGGACGACGCTCTCCATGAGCCAGCGGACCTTCTTCTGGTTGGCCTCGCTCAGGGTCCGGACCGTGCCCTCGAGGACGACGCGGTCGGCGATGATGTTGCGCCGGCTGCCGCCGTTGATCGTGCCGACGGTCAGCACGGCCGGATCGGTCGGGTCCGAGGCCCGGCTGACGACCGTCTGGAGGGCGGTGACGATCTCGGCCGCGATGACCACGGCGTCGATGCCTTCGTGCGGCCGGGCGCCGTGGGCGCTGCGGCCCTTGACCGCGATGACGAACGTGTCCGCGGCGGCGGTCACGTTGCCGGGGGCGAAGAGGACGGTGCCGAGGTTCTCCGGCCAGACGTGGAAGCCGAAGATCGCGCGGACCGGGGGATCGTCGAGGGCGCCCTCGCGGACCATGAGATCGGCCCCGCCGTCCTCGCCCGCCGGCGGGCCCTCCTCGGCGGGTTGGAAGAGAAAGGTCACGCTGCCCTTGAGCTGGTCGCGGAGGCCGTGGAGGACGAGCGCCGTCCCCAGCACGACCGAGCTGTGGACGTCGTGCCCGCAGGCGTGCATGACCCCGGCGTTGAGGGACTTGTAGGGGAGGTTCGTCGCCTCTTCGACCGGCAGGGCGTCCATGTCGGCCCGGACGGCCACGGCCGGCCCGGACTGGCCGCCCTTGAGGACGGCCACGACGCCGGTCTTGGCGACGCCCGTGCGGACCTCGAAGCCGAGGGGTTGGAGCCGGGCGGCGATGAGGCGGGCCGTCTCGACCTCGCGGTTGCCGAGCTCGGGGTTCATGTGGATGAAGCGCCGGATCTTGACGACCTCGGCCCGGTTCTTCTCGATCTCCTCGTCGATCCGTTTGGCCGTTTTCGGATCGACGGGGCGGGCCGCCGGCGGCGCGCCAGCCAGCACGGCCAGGGTCGCGGCGACGGCAATACGACACAGCTTGGAATTCATGGTGCTCCGCTCCCCCTGTCCCGGCGTTCGGTCTATGGAAAGAAAGCGGCCGCGCGAGGGCCGCCGGCCCGGGCTATTTTTTCTCTTCGGCCTTCTGGAGGAACTCCTCCCGCTTCTTCTCGATGAAATCGCGGATGGCGTCGACGCCCTCCCCGGTCTTTTCCTTGACCATGCGGATGCTCTTCTCGGCTTCCTTGGCCACTTTTTCGTAGCCTTCCTTGGCCGCCTCGCCGGTCCGCGCGGCCTGCTCCTTGATCTTCTTGCGCGTCTCCTTGCCGCTCGCGGGGGCGACCAGGATGCCGACGATGAAGCCCGTGGCCGCTCCGGCCACGAAGGTCAGCAGAGAATCCCAGAAATGACTGTCCTTGGTATCACCCATCCTTCTTCTCCTTTCTTTTCTTCAACTGCTGCAGGCCGAGACGGACCAGCGGAAAGAGGAACGGCCAGTACTTCGCCGACGGCCGGATGACCTTGGACGTGAGGAAGAAGGCGATCTCCGACAGTCCGGACACCGCTTTCTTCGACGTCGCCAGGACCTCCCCGACGTTGTCCAGGCTGGCGTTGATCTTGGCTTCGATCACTTGTAGCCCGTCCATCGTCTCCTGGGCCTTGACCAGGGTCTTTTCGGCTTCCCGGGCGGTCTTGCGGAGCTGGTTCAGGAAGAGGGCGAGGAACGTGACCGCGACGACCGCCGCGACGGTCAGGATGATCCATAAGACCTGGTTCAGGGTCAAGGTCATGGTACCTATACCCTAAGCCAATCGCCCCGGAATGTCAATTTCGCCCGAGGCCCAGGGGGGATATTACTTCCAGAGGAGTTTGCGGGGGGTGGGCAGGCCGTGGACCCGGCCGAGGCGCTCGAGGATCTCGGGGTAGCGGGCTTCGTCGCGACGCTCGACCGCGTCCTCCCATTCGGCGAGGAGCGGGTCGGCGACGAACTCGTGCTCTTTCCGGACGAGCCGCGACAGGCCCTGGAGCGCCTGCCATTGGATGACCATGACGATGGCCAGGGCGTAGAAGATGATGTTCGGGCCGGGCAGGAGGGCGGCCAAGCCGGTCACGGGAACGATCAGGGCCTCGGCGGCCAGGACCAGGATGTGCCGGGTCTTCATGCGCCGGAGGAAGAAGAGGAACCGCGCCCGCGCGGACTTCTCGTCGTGCCGGCCGGAGTGGAGGATGCGCAGCGGCTCCGGGCCCGGCCGGCCCCCGTGCTCGAAGGCCTGTTCCTGGAGGAGGGTTCGGGGGTCGAGCCCGGTGACCTTCTTCTTGGCCTTCTCCCAGACGGCCCGGGTCTTCGAAAAGTTAGCCGGGAGCGGGCCGAGCGGCTCCGCCGAAAAGAAGCGGGGGCGGTGACGGTGGTCGCGGACGAAGAAAAAGTCCATGGGTCCTCACCCTAACATACGGCCCGGGGGCGACTCCGGTTCACGATCCATTCGCTCAGGCCGCGGGGCGGCTCGGAGAATTCCCTCGCCCTCATGGGAAAAGTTTAAAGACGCCGTCGCGTGCGCCGTCCTCGGCGGCAAAACAACTC
>JBFYNT010000256.1:0-5479 GCA_041304225.1 Candidatus Aminicenantota bacterium | reverse complement strand
GCCGGCGTGTCGCCGCGTCGAAGATGAGCTTGAAGAACCCGGTCACGTTGCCGTCGAGGCAGGAGCGAACGAGCTCGTTGTAGCCGCACTGGCCGATCACGATCCCGGCGCCGCTCGCCCGGGCCCATTCCTCGGTCTGCCCGACCGAGCCGACCTCGGGATCCGTGTAGAGGCCCCAGGGGGCGCAGGAGTAGTCCATCCGGACGTCCAGGCCCATGGCGTTCTCGGCCGCGATCCGGGCCTCCATGACGGCCATCGACGAGAGCATGAACCGGGCCAGGACGTCGCCCGCGGCGTAGATGCCGGGGACGGCGGTCCGCATGCGGTCGTCGACCTGGATCTCGCCGCGGGGGCCGGGCGCGATGCCGGCCGCGGCCAAGCCAAGCCCCTCCGTGTCGGGGCGGCGGCCGACGCCGACCATGATCCGGTCGGCCTCGACCGTCTCGCCGTTCGAGAGAAAGGCCCGCAGGGGTCCTCCCGGCGAGGCCGGTTCGACGCGCTCGAGCCCGGCCGAGACGACGAGCCGTATAGCGCGTTTCTTGAGCTCGCGGGTGATGAGGGCGGCGACCTCGTGGTCTTGGCCCAGCAGGGCCCGGTCGGCCTTCTCGACGACGACGACCTCGGCGCCGAGCGACCGGAAGATGAAGGCCATCTCGCAGCCGACGACCCCGGCCCCGACGATGAGGAAACGGGCCGGTACCGCGTCGAGGGCCGTCAGCTCGTCGGGGGTGATGACCGTCCGGCCGTCGAAAGGCAGGCCGGGGACGAGGATGGGCCGGGACCCGGTGGCGATGACCGTTCGGGGAGCGGCTACGGGACGTACGGCGCCGTCGGGGAGGCGCACCTCGAGCTCGCGGGGACCCCGGAACGCGGCCGTCCCCGTCAGCGGGACGATGGCGTTCTTGCGCAGGAGATTGGCCAGGACGCCGAGCTCGCACATGGTCGTCTTGTGGCGGCTCGCGAGGATGGCCTGGTAGTCCGCTCGGGCGTTCTCGACGACCGGCACGCCGTAGCGCTGGCCCTTCTTGAGGTTCTCGAGGAAATGGGCGGCGTTGCTCAGCGTTTTCGATGGCAGGGTGCCCGTCCGGACGCAGCCGCCGCCGAGCTCGGGCTCGCGGTTGATCAACAGGACCTTGGCCCCGAGCTCCGTGGCCCGGAGCGCGGCCGAGATGCCGGCTTCCCCGCCGCCGATGACGACGAGGTCGTGGTCGTTCTCGCTCACGGGATCCCTCCTTGCTTGCGGCTCCTGAGCCCGGCCAGGACCGCCTCGAAGGACGGCGTCGCCGGCGCCGCGATCTCGACGCGCTCCCCCGAGGGCAGGGTGAAGCCGATGGCCAGCGCGTGGAGCATCAGACGGGTGAATCGCTCCTGGCGGACCCGGTCGCCGTAGCGCGGATCGCCCAGGATGGGATGGCCGATGTGATAGAGGTGGACGCGGATCTGATGGCGCCGGCCCGTCGCCGGATGGACGCGGAGCAAGGTCGCGCCGTCGAGCCGCTCGGCCAGCTTCCACTCGGTCGTCGACGGCTTGCCGCGCCGGGGATCGACGCCCATGCGGCCCGAGCCGAACTCGCGGATGGGGGCGTTGATCCGCCCGGACGAGACGGCGAGGACGCCGTCGACGCAGGCCAGGTAGGTCTTGGCCACGGTCCGGCGGTCGAACTCGCCGTTGAGGTGGCGGTGGGCCGCGGCGTTCTTGGCGAAGACGATGACCCCGCTCGCGCTCCGGTCGAGGCGGTGGACCGGGAAGAGCCGGCCGGGATGCCCGACGGCCAGCCGCTCGGGCAGGCCGCCGCCGCCGGCCGCGCCGACCGAGACGAGGCCCTCGGGCTTGTCCACGGCCAAGTAGTCGTCGGACTCGTAGAGGATCCTGATGGGATCGTCGAGATCGCCGGTCATTTCTTCTTGAAAGGCTTCTTTTCGAGTCTCTCGCGGGCCTGGGCCCTTTCTTCCTCCGTCTCGGGCAGGAGGTCGGCATAGGGCTCCATGGTCAGGATGGTCTCCAGCGTCTTCCGGGCGTCGTCGTACCGGTCGAGCGAGATGTAGGTGTCGGCGAGGTAGATGAGGTTGAGCCCGACCCGCGGGCCGTATTCGACGGACTTGAGCAGGTGCTCGAGGGACTTCTTCTCGCTGCCGCCGGCGATGCCGGGGACCTCATGGTAGACGCGGCCGAGGACCCGGTCGGCGCCGCCGCGGTCATAGGCGGGATCGATCTCGAGGACGCGGCGCATGGCTTCCTTGATGGGCTTGACCAGGGCCAGGCTCTTGAGAACGCCCTTGGCCTCGCCGTAGACGCCGTAATTGACGCCGAGCCAGAAGTGGCCGTCGGCCCTGTTCGGATCGAGCTCGATGGCCTTTTTGGCGTGTTCGATGCCTTCGAGGAAGTTCGTCTTCTTGGCCTCCTTGTCGGACGTGTGGTCGCCGATCCAATAGCAGATCCGGGACAGGCGCCAGGAGGCTCCGTAGGCGTCCTCGCCGGCGGCCAGAGCGGCGGCGTACTTGGCTTTGGCTTCTTTGGCCTTGGCCAGGTCGGCGCGCCCGGCGTAGAGGGCGTCGCCCTGGGCGATCAGGCCGGCCGCCGTATCCTGGGCTGGAGCAGAAGCGGCGAGTGCGGACAGGGTCACGACGAGGGTCAGGCACAGGAGGCCGGCGACGGCGGTCCTCGGAGATCTCATAGGGGCACCTCTTTTCAGGGGTTTTATAGCACAAAAAGGGGGAACAAACCTACTCCTTCCCGCGCGTTCCGGGACGAGGGCGGGCCGGGCGACGGGACGGCTTTCAGACCTGGTCGGCGAAAGTGACCTCGTAGGCTTCGCGGAAGAGTCCGTGGTGGAACAGGCCCAGGAACTTCATCAGCTGGTCCTGGAAGAACCGGTTCTCCTCCGTGGCCAGCATCTGGGCCTCGGTCTCCCAGAGGGTGACCGGCACGCACTCGCCGAGCTTGCGGTCGACCAGGAAATAGGCGCCCCGGTAGCCCGCCTGGGCCCGGCAGCCCGGGACGACGTCCTCGGCGAAGAGCCGGGCGGCCTCGTCGATCCGTTCGGGCCGGACCTGCATCCTCAACATACGGGCGTACATGGTTCCCTCCCTTTCTCCTTCATGGTAGGCCGACCGGCCCCGGGAGTCAAACCTAGCTCTTCTTGAGGCCGGAGTAGTCCTCGGGCGTATCGAGGTCGCGGAGGATGTTGGGATCGTCGACCTCGACCTCGGCGACGTCGTCGGGATGGCCCCGCATAAGCCGGCGCAGGCCGTCGGCAGGGTCGATGGACAGGACCTCGGCCCGGTATTTCAGGTCGACGAGAACGGGATGGCCGCGACGGCCGCGGAAGACCGGGATGATGATGCCCTTCCCGCTCTCCCGGCGGCCCCGGATGACCGTGTCGACGACCGAGGGCGGCAGAAAGGGCTGGTCCCCGAGCATGACGACGGCGGCCTCGGCCTCCGGAGGCAGGGCCCGGAACCCGGCCTGGATCGAGGTCAGCATCCCGTCGGGGAACCGCTCGTTGACGGCGAAGTCGACGCCGCGGGGCTCGAGCCGGGCCCGGATGGCCTCGCGGTCGGCGCCGAGCACAGCCACCGCCCGGTCGACACCCGAAGCGAGGGCGGTCCGGACGACGGCCTCGACGACCGTCGCCTCCCCGAAGGGCAGGAGGAGCTTCTGAGTCCCCATCCGCCGCGACTCGCCGGCGGCCAGAATGACAGCCCAGATCATCCGGCCCCCCCGTTGCCGAGCCCGGCCCGGACCCGGACGAGCTCGGCCGCGATGCTGACGGCGATCTCATCGACCGTTTTCGAGCCGATGTCGAGCCCGATCGGGGCGTGGACGCGGGCCCATTCGCCGGCCGTCGCCCAGCCCTTCTCCAGGAACTCCCGGCGCATCAGCCCGATCTTGGTCCGGCTGCCGATCATGCCCACGTAGGCCGCGTCGCGCCGGACGACGGCCCGCAGGGCCTCGGCGTCCTTGGCGTGGCCGCGGGTGACGATGACGAAATAGCCGTCGGGGACATCGATCCTGCCCAACTCCGCGCCGATATCACCGACGACGACCACGTCGGCCTCGGGAACGTTCGCCGGGTTCGCGAATTCGGCCCGGTCGTCGATGACCGTGACGCTGAAGTCGAGGAGCGCGCCCAGCCGCGCGACGGCTTTCCCCACGTGGCCGGCCCCGGCGATGACCAGGCGCGGCAAAGGCCGGATGGGCTCGAAGAAGGCCAGGCGACCGGGTTCGTCCGTGAGACGGGGCCGGCCGTCCCTGAGAGCTTCCCCGGCCGCCTTACGCTCGTCCCCCGAAAGGTCCGCCGGGCCGTCCGTCCCGAGATCCTCGGCCGGGAGCCAGCTTCGCCGGACCTGGACGTACTCCCCGTCCGCCGCCGCGATCCGGCTCAGGATCAAGCCCGTCCGCCGCCCGCGGAAGCCGTCGAGCGCGCTCCCGAAGACGGCCCTGGCCTCCCCGACGCCCGGATCGACGAGGACCCGGGCCGCGCCGCCGCAGATCGCCCCTTCCATGTCCGCCGGATCGGCGTCGAGCCGGATGGAGACGAGGCGGGCCCGGCCGTCGCGCTTCGCTTCGGCCGCGAGGCTTTCCACGCGAGCCTCGAGCAACCCGCCGCCGACCGTCCCGGCCAGGAGGCCCGAGCCCCCGAAGATGGCCGCCGCTCCCGGTACCTGAGGCGTCGAGCCCTCGGTCTCGATCAGGGTGGCCAGGACGAGGCCGCTCTCCGCCGCCAGGACCTCGACGAGCTTGGGGACGCTGTATCTCATGCCGCGACGGCCGTCACCGCCCTCTTGAGCGCGGCGAAGACGAGGTCCGTCTTGTACCCGTTCTCGCGCATCGGCGCCGCGTCCGCCAGGGCCGCGTCGGCAGCCTGCCTCACGAGCGCCTCGGTCACGGGCTTGCCTCTCAGGACGTCCTCGGCCTTTTTCAGCCGCCACGGCACGGGCGCGACGCCGCCCATGACGACCGTGACCTCCGAAAGGACGCCGCCGTTCGCGACGCCCGAGACGGCCGCCGAGACGAGCGCGAAGTCCCACGTCCCGCGCTCCTTGAGCTTGACATAGGCCGCTTTCTGCCCCGGCTTCGGGGCCGGGACCCAGACGCTCTTCAGGAACTCGGCCTTGGCCAGCACGTTCTCCCGGGTCACGTCGACCTCGGGCGAAGCGTAGAAGGCCTCGAGCGCGATGATCCTGTCGGCCTTGGCCGTCCCGATCGTCGCCTTCGCGCCCAGGCTGATCAAGACCGGCGCCAGGTCGGACGGGTAGACGATGAAGCAGCTCCCGCCCCCGAAAATGGCGTGATATTTGTTCCGGCCCTGGAAGGCGTAGCAGGTGTAACCGCCCTTCTTCCGGCAGAGGACCTGCGGGTCGCGGTAGTACCAGCAGCGCGGCCGCTGGCAGAGGTTGCCGCCGACCGTGCCGACATTGCGAAGCTGGGGCGAAGCGATGACGGCGGCGGCCTGGTAGAGGGCCGGCCAGCCGGCCT
>JBFYNT010000255.1:0-18004 GCA_041304225.1 Candidatus Aminicenantota bacterium | reverse complement strand
GCCCGCCGCCCCGGCCGGCCCCTCGGCTCCCGCGGCCCCCGAGACCGCGGCGGCCCAGGAGGCCCGGATCCAGGCGGCCGAGATCGCCAAAGGCCACCACCTCATCGTCTCGCCCATGGTCGGGACCTTCTACCGGGCCCCGGACCCGACTTCGGCCCCCTTCGTCGACATCGGGGACATCGTCAAGAAGGGCCAGACCCTCTGCATCATCGAGGCCATGAAGTTGATGAACGAGATCGAGGCCGACGTCGACGGGACGGTCGTCGAGATCTACGTCGAGAACGCCAAGCCCGTGGAGTTCGGGCAGAAGCTCTTCTCCATCCTGCCGGCGAGCTGAGGCCGATGATATCGAAGATCCTGGTCGCCAACCGCGGGGAGATCGCCCTGCGCATCATCCGGTCCTGCCGCGAGCTCGGCATCAAGAGCGTCGCCGTCTACTCGGAGGCCGACCGCCAATCCCTCCATACCCTGCTCGCCGACGAGCGGGTCTGCATCGGCCCTCCCAAGGCCTCGGAGAGCTACCTCAACGTCGCCAACATCCTCAGCGCGGCCGAGATCACCGGGGCCGACGCCGTCCATCCCGGCTACGGCTTCCTGGCCGAGAACGCCAAGTTCGCCGAGATCTGCAAGACCCAGGGCCTGACCTTCATCGGCCCGCCGGCCGAGATCATCCGGCTCATGGGCGACAAGAACAAGGCCCGCCAGACCATGCGCAAGGCCGGACTGCCCGTCCTGCCCGGGAGCGACACGGTTATCGACGACCTGACGGTGGCCAAGAAGGTGGCCTCGAAGATCGGCTACCCGGTCATCATCAAGGCCGCGGCGGGCGGCGGCGGCAAGGGCATGCGCATCTGCCGCTCGGCCTCCCAGCTCGACGACCAGTTCCCCATCGCCCAGGGCGAGGCCAAGGCGGCCTTCAGCGATCCCTCCCTTTACATCGAGAAGTTCGTCAGCGGCGCCCACCACATCGAGATCCAGGTCATCGGCGACAAGCAGGGCAAGGTCACGGCCTTCGGCGAACGGGAGTGCTCCGTCCAGCGCCGATACCAGAAGCTCATCGAGGAGACGCCCTCTCCGTTCATCGACTGGAAGGTCCGGCGCCGCATGATCAAGGAGGTCGAGGAGGCGGCTTCGGAGGTCGGCTACCAGAGCCTGGGCACGTTCGAGTTCCTGGTCGACGACAACCACAAGTTCTACTTCATGGAAGCCAACGCCCGGGTCCAGGTCGAGCATCCCATCACCGAGATGGTCTACGGAATCAACCTCATCAAGGCCCAGATCCGGATCGCCTCGGGCGAGAAGTACGCCCCGCCCTACGCGCTGGAGATGCGCGGCCACGCCATCGAGTGCCGGATCAACGCCGAGGACCCGGTGACCTTCGCCCCCTCGCCGGGCAAGATCGACTTCCTGGTCCTGCCGGGCGGCGAGGGCATCCGCGTCGATTCGGCCGCCTACGGCGGCTGGGTCGTCCCGCCGAACTACGACTCCCTCCTGGCCAAGATCATCGCCTACGCCCCGAGCCGGGAGCTGGCCATCATCAAGATGCGGGCGGCCCTGGAGACGACGACGGTCGTCGGCATCAAGACCAACATCCCGCTCCACCTCGACATCCTGGCCAATACGGACTTCCTGGCCGGACGGTATACGACCCAGTTCATGGAAGAGCATTTGGCCGCCAAGACGGACGCGGACGCGGCCTGAGGCGCCGGCGCGATTAGATCGGGCGCCGGGCCACGACGACCGAGAACTCTCCCCCGTTGTCCCGGGTGACGTTCTCGTTGATCCCCAGATAGAGCCGGCCCTTGAAGGGAACGGTCTGGGCGCTCCCCGGCCCGATCAGGAACAGGACGAAGATCTCGTCGCGGATCTCCTGCCCCGAATCCTCGTCGATCCGGCTGGCCACGGGCTGGACCACCTTGCCGATGAGGGCCCCCAGGTTGGCGTTGGGGACGGGCTGCTCGACGGTGACCAGGTCGACCCCCTCCGGGCCGCAGGACGCCTCGGGATTGCCCATCTGCAGGTCGACGCGGCCGGTGGCGGTGAAGAGAAGCTCCTGGCCCGGGCCGACGTCGATCCCCGTGTCCACCCAGCCGGCCCCGCCCGCGACCGCGACCGTCTTCTCGAGGGGCGGCGGAACGGGCACGGGCGTGACCTGGTCCTGGACCGAATACCGCGAACCCCCGACGGCCAGGGCGGCCAACCCCAAGGACAGGACGCCGGCCGCCGCGCGAAGACGGACCCCGGGCCTGGCTCTCATCGCCCCCCTCCTTCGGTCCGGTCGAGCTTCAGGACATCTACGATGGCCGGATGGAGATGCCCGTTCGAGGCCACGATGCCGGGCGAATCCAGCCCGAACGCGGCCCCGGTGAAATCCGTGACCCGGCCGCCGGCCTCGGCGACGATCAGGGCTCCCGCGGCCACGTCCCAGGGCTTGAGCTTGAGCTCCCAGAAGCCGTCGAAACGGCCGCAGGCGACGTAGGCGAGGTCCAGGGCGGCCGAACCGCAGCGTCGGATGGCCTGGGCCCGGACGATGAAGCGGCCCCAGTGGTCGAGGTTGTTGACGGCGCTCATCCGGACGTCGTAGGGAAACCCGGTGGCCAGGAGGCCCTGCCCCAGGTCTAAGACCGTCGAAACGCGCGCGGGCTCGCCGTTGAGGGACGCGCCCCGGCCGGCCTCGGCCCGGAAAAGCTCCTCGCGCATGGGATCGTAGACGAAGCCGAGGACCAGGCGGCCGGCCCGCTCGAGCGCGGCCGAGACGCTGAAGACCGGGAAGCCATGGGCGAAATTGGTCGTGCCGTCGAGCGGGTCGATGATCCAGCGCCACTCCGAGCTCCCGGTCCGGGCCAGGCCTTCTTCGGCCAGGAAGCCGTGCTCCGGGAAGGCCTCCGACAGGCGGCCGACCAGGATCTCCTGGGCCCCGAGATCGTAGGGCGTGACCAGGTCGACGGCCCCCTTGAAGGAGGCCTCGATCCGCCGGCCGAAGTTCGCCTTCAGGTACCGGCCGGCCTCGAGGACGGCGGCCAGGCCGAGGCGGGAATGCTCGTCGGGAATGTCCATGGGGAGTCCATAGTATCAATTCGGCCCCCGGGTGGCAACCCTGAACGGAACCGGGGGAAATCCGTAGTATAATAGACAAACAACTGCATTCCCAGAGGAAAGGCTCAACTCCATGACCGAAAAAGCGAGTTTCTTCAAGCGGCGGAAAAAGCTGCTGATCGTCCTGGTCGTCCTGGTCGCCCTCGGCGCCATCGTCATGGGCAATCTGCGCTCGAAGCGCGAGAAGACGGTCCGGGTGACCGTCGAGAAGGCCGGGAAACAGGACCTGACCTCCATCATCTCCGCCTCCGGGGAGATCAAGCCCAAGAAGAACGTCAACATCAGCGCCCAGGTGCCCGGACGGATCATCAAGATCGGCGTCGTCGAGGGCCAGGAGGTCAAGGCCGGCGCTTTCCTGCTCAAGCTCGACTCGACCCAATACGAGGCCAACGCCGACCGCGACCGGAATTACATCCGGGCCGCCAACGCCGACCTCATCCAGTCCCAGGCCCGGCTCCAGCGCGACAAGAACTCCTACGACCGGCAGGTGAAGCTCTTCGACGACAACCTCATCTCCAAGGATCAGCTCGAGGCGTCCAAGGCCCAGTACGACGTCTCCGTGGCCCAGGCCAACGCCATCAGCTTCCAGATCAAGCAGGCCGAGGCCTCGCTCACGAGCACGCTCGACAGCCTGGCCAAGACGACCTACGTCTCGCCGATCGACGGCGTCATCACCAGCCTGCAGGTCGAGGAAGGCGAGACGGCCATCATCGGCACCATGAACAACCCGGGCACCGTCATGCTGACCATCGCCGACCTCTCGGTCATGGAGGTCGAGGTCGAGGTCGACGAGACCGACGTCGTCGGGGTCGCGCTCGGGCAGAACGCCAAGATCCGCGTCGACGCCCTGCCGGAGACGACCTTCACCGGCAAGGTCACCGAGATCGGCAGCTCCGCCCTCCAGCAGTCGACGGGCATCTCCTCGACCCAGGAATCGAAGGACTTCAAGGTCGTCGTCACCCTCGACGATCCCTCCCACAAGCTCAAGCCCGGCCTGTCCGCCTCGGCCGACATCGTCGTGGCCGAGCGGAAACAGGCTCTGGCCGTGCCTATCTCCGCCCTCGTCCTCCGGGACAAGCCGCAGACGGACAAGACCGCCCCGGCCGAGGCCAAGGAGGAGGAAGGCGTCTTCGTCGTCGAGAACGAGCGGGTCAAGTTCGTCCCGGTGGGCAAGGGCATCACCGGCGGCATGATGATCGAGATCGTCTCCGGCCTCCAGGAAGGCCAGTCCCTCGTCACCGGGCCCTACGCCTCCCTGCGCGGGCTCAAGGACGGCGTCCTGATCAAGACGGAGACGAAGAAGGACGAACAGGCCAAATGAGCGGCGCCGAACCCGTCATCTTCGCCGAAGACCTCTGGCGGGTCTACGAGCTCGACGAGCAGAAGGTCGAGGCCCTCCGGGGCGTGTCCCTGACGGTCGAGCGGGGCGAGTTCGCGGCCATCATGGGCCCGTCCGGCTCGGGCAAGTCGACCCTGATGAACCTCATCGGCTGCCTCGACACGCCGACCTCCGGCACCTACCGGCTCAACGGCAAGCTCGTCAGCGCCATGTCGGAGGACGAGCTGGCCTTCACCCGCAACCGCGAGATCGGCTTCGTCTTCCAGGTCTTCAACCTCCTCTCCCGGGCCTCGGCTTTCCGCAACGTCGAGCTGCCCCTCATCTACGCCGGCATGAAGAAGGCCGCGCGGGAGCAGAAGGCCCGCCGGGCCCTGGAGCGCGTGGAGATGAAGGCCCGCATGTCGCACAAGCCGGCCGAGCTCTCGGGCGGCGAGCGCCAGCGCGTGGCCGTCGCCCGGGCCCTGGTCAACGAGCCCTCGCTCCTGCTGGCCGACGAGCCGACCGGGAACCTCGACTCCCGGACGGGCCGGGAGATCCTCAACCTCTTCCACAAGATCCACGACCAGGGCAACACCATCATCATGGTCACCCACGACCGCGAGGTCGCCGACCAGGCCCAGCGCATCATCCACATCCGCGACGGCCAGATCGAGAAGGACGAACGGAAAGGAGCCTGATCCATGAGCCTCTTCAAGCGCCTCCCCGGGATCTTCTTCGAACCCCGCCCGACCTTCGAGGGCCTGGCCGCCCGGCCGGTCTGGATCGACGCGCTCGTCGTCGTCCTCCTGGCCCTCATCGCCTTCAACCTCGTCGTCGCCCCGATCCTGCAAAAGGACCAGCTCTCTCTGCTTAAAGACAACGCCGCGCTCAAGGAGCGGATGGGCGAGGACTCCTACGCCAAGATGATCGAGCGGACCGAGCATCCGTCCCCGGCCGGCCGGATCATGCAGACCTTCGTCATCACGCCTCTCTACTACCTCATCGCCATCCTCCTGCAGAGCCTGTTCCTGCTCATCCTGGGGCGCTTTCTGTCGACCCAGGGGACCTACGTCCAGGTCCTGGCCGCCCTGGTCCACGCCAGCTTCATCGACAAGCTGCTGGGCAACGCCGTCCGCCTGGTCTTAGGGAAGACGCAGGGCTCGCTCATGCAAACATCGACCGGCCTGGCCCTGCTCTTCCCGAACCTGGAGGTCACCTCGACGCTCTACATCGTGTTGGCCCAGGTCGACCTCTTCCAGCTCTGGATGTTCGGCGTCCTGGCCTTCGGCCTGGCCGCGATCTTCAAGGTCACGCTGAAGAAGGCCCTGGTCCTGTCCTACGGCCTGTGGTTCCTCAAGGCCCTGGTCAACATCGGCATGGGACTCATCGGCACGTCCTTCCTCAAGTAAATTGACTTCCCGGCGGCCCGCTTATACATTAAGGACATGGACGACTGGTTCGCCTCGGCCGAATTCTCCCGCGCCCCCCTGGCCCGGGTCCTGGCCGAGATCTGGCGGCAGGGCCTGAGCGGCTCGCTTTACGTCCGGTCCGACGGCGTCCCCAAGTGCCTCTCGTTCGAGCGGGGCTCGCTCGTCCTCGATTCCGTGTCCTTCGAGGAGAAGGACTTCCTGCGCTTCCTGCTGACCACGGGCGAGACGGACCTCATCGCCATGACCCGGGTCGAGGAGCACGCCCAAAGAACGGACGGCTCGACCCTCCGGGCCCTGGTCGAAACCTCGGTCATCGAGCCCGAGCGGCTCTGGCGCCTGCTCGAGGCCCACGCCCGCGGCGAGGCCCTGGCGCTCCTCGCCGGCGGCGGCAACGAGCGGGAGTTCCATACCCGGAGCGGGCCGCCGACCCGGATCTACGTCGAAGCCATCGACGTGCCGGGGCTCATCCTGGAGAGCGCGCGGGCGATGAAGGACGACGCGACGCTCGACGGCGTCCTGCCCGGCCCCGGCGAGACCGTGCGCCGCCTCCACGCCGGCGCCCCCGACGCCTTCCGCCTGTCGCTCACCGAGAAGTACGTCCTCGGCCTGCTCGACCCGCCGCGGACCCTGGCCGAGGTCTGCGGCGACAGCGACGCCGGCGAGGAGGAGACCCGCCGGGCCCTGTTCGCCCTCATCCTCCTCGGCTTGGCCGGGACGGCCCTCCCGAAGCCGAGGACGGGCAAGCTCGCCCCCGACCTGGCCCTGGCCGGCATGGACCGGCTCCTGGCCGTGTTCAACGCCAAGAGCGCCTTCGTCTTCAAGCACGTCTCGAAGGAGGTCGGGCCGGTGGCCTTCACCCTCGTCGGAAAGGCCATCGACGAGGTCCGCGGCCGTCTCGATCCGGCCTTCCAGGGCGCGGAGCTCAAGCCGGACGGGCGTGTCGAGCTGAGGTCGCCGCTCAAGGTCAGCGCCAACATCGCCGGCGACGAGACCCGGCTCGGCATGCTCCGGAGCATGGACGAGATCCTGACCGCCGAGGTCCTGGTCGTCAAAAAGACGCTCGGGCCGGAACAGGAATCGGCCCTCGTCCGGAGCCTGGAGAAGATCGGGGAGGCCGCGTGAGGCGCCGCCAGCTCCTCGCCCTCCTCGTCTTCGCCTCCCTCCTCGCCGTCTGGGTCCTGATCGAAATTGGAACCTGAAGCCCCCGTCCTCGCCGTCGTCCTCGGTCCGACCGCCGTCGGCAAGAGCCGCGTCGCCGTCGATCTGGCCCTGCGCTTCGGCGGCGAGGTCATCAGCGGCGATTCCATCCAGGTCTACCGCGGCTTCGACATCGGCACGGACAAGCCCTCCGCCGCGGAGCGGCGCGGCGTCCCCCACCATCTCATCGACGCCGTCGACCCGACGGTCCAGTTCACGGCCGCCGACTTCGTCCGCGAGGCCCTGGACGCCGCCCGCGGCATCGCCTCGCGCGGGCGCCTGCCGATCGTCGCCGGCGGCACGGGCCTCTACCTCAAGGCCCTTATCGACGGACTCTTCCCCGGTCCCGGCCGCGACCCGGCCGTGCGGGCGGCTCTCGAAGACGAGGCCCTGGAGAAGGGCCTCGAAACCCTCTTCCGCCGTCTCGAAGCCGTCGATCCCGCCTACGCCGCGAAGATCCGGGACCGCGACCAGGTCCGGATCGTCCGCGCCCTCGAGGTCTACGAAGCGACGGGCCGGCCCATCTCCGAGCACTTCCGGGCCACCGCGTCGCCCGTCGCGGACCGCAAGGTCGTACGCCTCGGCCTGCGCCTCGACCGGGCCGTCCTCGTCCGGCGCATCGAGGAGCGGGTCGAGCGGATGTTCGCCCGGGGCCTCGTCGAGGAGGTCGGCGGCCTCCTCGCCCGGGGCATCCCCGACGACGCGCCGCCCTTCCGGGCCTTGGGCTACCGCCATGTCCTCTTGCACCTCCGCGGCGGCCTGGCCCTCGAGGAGGCCGTGGCCCTGACCAAGACCGACACGCGCCAGTACGCCAAACGCCAGATGACCTGGTTCCGCAAGATGGACGGCGTCGCCTGGTTCTCCCCGGACGACGGGCCGGGTCTTGAGGAATACCTGCGAAACCAACTACAATAGGAAGCCGGGAAACCATGGAACGCGCGCTCCTCGTCAACGTGGCCACGACCAAGTCCGAGAGGGACGAGGCGGAGGAGTCCGTCGAGGAGCTGGCCGGCCTGGCCGTCGCCGCCGGGGCCGAGGTCGCCGGCCGCATCTTCCAGTTCCGTCCCCGGCTCAACCCCCGCTGGCTCGTCGGCGAGGGCAAGGTCGGGGAGATCGCGCACACGGCCCGCGAAGCCGACGCGGACATGGTCATCTTCGACCGCAACCTCAACGCCTCCCAGCAGCAGAACCTCGAGGAGGAGATCAAGGTCAAAGTCGTCGACCGGACCCAGCTCATCCTCGACATCTTCGCCCAGCGGGCCCGGACGAACGAGGGCAAGCTCCAGGTCGAGCTGGCCCAGCTGAGTTACCAGCTGCCGCG
This sequence comes from Candidatus Aminicenantota bacterium, assembly GCA_041304225.1. Classification (GTDB taxonomy): domain Bacteria; phylum Acidobacteriota; class Aminicenantia; order Aminicenantales; family Saccharicenantaceae; genus RBG-16-66-30. Next base: position 9,642 of record JBFYNT010000255.1, on the reverse strand, counting down.
CCTGCGGGGCAAGGGGCTCAGCCTGACCCAACAGGGCGCCGGCATCGGCACCCGCGGCCCGGGAGAAAAGAAGCTCGAAGTCGACCGGCGGCGCATCACCGACCGCATCACCCGGCTCAAGCGGGACATCGACGGGCTCGGCAAGCGCCGCTCCAGCCAACGCGAGAGCCGGCGGGAGAGCCCCGTGCCCACGGTCTCGCTCGTCGGCTACACCAGCGCTGGCAAATCCACTCTTTTCAACCTCTTGGCCGACGAGAAGCGGTACACCTCGGCGAACCTTTTCTCGACCCTCGATCCGCTCCTCCGCCGCGTCTCCTTCCCCGACGGGGCCTTCTTCTTCCTGAGCGACACCGTCGGCTTCATCAAAAAGCTTCCCGTCGAACTGGTCACCTCCTTCCGGGCCACCCTCGAGGAGGTCGGCGAGGCCGACTGCATCTGCCACGTCGCCGACGTCGCCTCGCCCGCGGCCGAACACCAGCTTGGGGCCGTCGAGGGCATCCTGGCCGATCTCGGCGTCGCCGATGTGCCCGTCGTCAAGATCCTCAACAAGATCGATCTCCTGCCCGAGGACGAGCGGGCCCTGCTCCTGCGGCGCAACGCCGACCGGGAGACCCGGACGATCGCCATTTCGGCCCGGACGGGCGAGGGCGTCCCGGACCTCCTGCGCCGGCTCCGCGAGGTCCTGTTCGGCGGCTACAAGCTCTATTACATCCGCGTCCCCAAGGAGTCGCGCGGGATCACCGACTCCCTGCCGCGCCGCTCGCTCGTTCTCAAGCGGCGGGAGAGCGAGAGCCACGTCGAGTTCAAGGTCATGGCCGAGCCGGCGGGGATCGTCAATTTCCTGCCCTATCTCGAGCAAGGAGACGCGTCATGGTGAAACGGATCGCCGTCGTCGGACTGGCCCTGCTGGCCGCCTCGTCCTGCGCCACCGTGCCGACCGCTCCGCCCGCCTTCTTCGTCGAGGACCTGCCGGAGGACGCGGCCACGCGCCTGAAGCTCGACGACCGCATCGCGGCCGAGGACGCCTGGGACGCGCTTAAGGCCGGGCGGTACGACCAGGCCCGGAAATTCCTGATGAAGCTGGGCACGGCCAATCCCGTCCGCGAGGCGGGCCTGGCTTATGTCGACCTCATCGCCGGAGACCTGCCCGCGGCCGAGGCCCGCTTCCATTCCTCGGTTTCCATCACTCCCGACATGATCCCCTCCCGCGTCGGCCTTGTCCAGATCTACGAGTCGAGGCGCGACCGGGACAAGGCCTTCTCCGAGCTCCGGGAGATCCTGGCCCGGGCGCCGGGCCACCGTTGGGCCGGGCCGCGCTTCGAGGCCCTGCGCGCCGACCTCGTCCGCGAGTCCACGGCCGCCGCCCGCGTGGCGTTCGCCTCGGGCAACCGCGAGACCGCCAAGCGCGAGTTCCTCAAGGTCCTGGCCTACGCCCCCGACACGCCGGCGATCCATCTCGAGCTGGCCCGCCTCTACCGCCAAGAGAAGAACACGGAAGCCGCCCTGCCCCACTACCGGGCGGCCGTCGAGGGGCAAAAGGCCGACAAGGCCCTGCTCCGCGAATACGCCGAGTTCCTGGCCGAGGCCGGCGAGCTCGGACTGAGCCTGGAGATCCTCGAGCGGCTGGCGGCGGCCGAGCCGAAGGACGCGACCGTCGTCAAGCGCGTCGAGGAGATCAAGTCGAAACTGGGCGTCTACGAGCTGCCGAGCCAGTACGATGGCATCCCGGCCCTCGAGGCCATCGCGCGGGAGGACCTAGCCGCGCTCATCGGGGTCAAGTTCGGGGACTTCCTGGCCGCCCCGGGACCGCGGACGGAGATCCTGACCGACATCGCGACGTCATGGGCCCAGCGCTTCATAGTCAAAGTCGCCTCGCTCGAGATCATGACCGGCTCGGTCAACCACACCTTCCAGCCCCGCCGGATCATCAACCGGGCCGACCTGGCCGACGCGTCCGTGCGGCTCATCGGCGTCCTCCAGCTGCGGGGCGCCAAGTTCGTGCCCCTGGTCGAGACGCGCCGGATCCAGGTCGCCGACGTCTCCCCCGACAATTTCTATTACGCCTCCATCACCAAGGCCCTCGCCTACCAGATCATGACCCTGACGCCCGAGCGGAGATTCGAGCCCGACCGGACCGTCTCCGGCGCCGAGGCCATCCGGGTCATGGACATCATCCTCGAACTGGCCAAGTGACATGAACGGTATCTGGACCCTGCCCAATCTCCTGTCCCTGTCCCGCATCCTGCTGACGCCCGTTTTCATCCTCATGATGGTCCAGCGCCGGCCATGGGCGGCCTTCGCCGTCTTCCTCGTCGCCGGCGCGACCGACGCCCTCGACGGATTCACGGCCCGGGCCCTCAAGCTCAAATCGACCCTCGGCCTGTGGCTCGATCCCATCGGCGACAAGGTCCTGCTGACGGCCGCCTTCGTCGTCTTGACCCTGCCCGCCCTGGCCCAACCGAACGCCCTGCCGCTCTGGCTGACGGCCCTCTGCATCGGCCGTGACGTGGCCATCGCCGCCGGAGCTTGCCTGATCATCGCCCTCCGGGGCAAGCGGTCGTTCCCTCCCACCCTCGCCGGCAAGGCCAGCACGATCTGCCAGGTCTTCCTGCTCTATTATGTCCTCTACGCCAACGCCGCCGGCCTGTCGCCCGTGGCCCTGGGGTGGTGCTACATCGTCACGGCTCTGCTGACCGCCGCGTCCTGGGTTCAGTACGGCTTCATCGGCGTCCGCATCCTCCGAAGCCGCCCCGCCTCGCGCCAGGAGCCGGTCGCCTCCTGAAGGCCGCGGGGCCCGGCCCCCCGGGCGCCTTTGCTTTTTCGGCCCGCCGTGGTAAGATTTCCTTTCCAGAACCGCACCCAGGAGCGACCGTATGAACCCTATCTCGAATTTCGATAAACTGGCCCGCCGCATCGAGCAATACCGCGACGAGATGATCGACCTTCAGATGAAGCTCTGCGCCATCCCGGCCATCGCCCCGTCGAGCGGCGGCGAGGGCGAAGCCAGGAAGGCCGCCTTCCTCGTCGACTGGCTCGGCGCCAACGGCTTCGTCGACATCTCGCTCATCAAGGCCCCCGACCTCGACGCGCCCGCCGGCTACCGGCCCAACATCCTGGCCTACTACCGGGGCAAGACTTCGGCCTGCACGGTCTGGATCATGACCCACACCGACGTCGTCCCGCCCGGCGAGATGTCGCTCTGGCGCGGCAATCCGTTCAAAGCCTGGGTCGAAAAGGGCCGCATCTACGGCCGGGGCGTCGAGGACAACCAACAGGACATGGTCGCCTCGCTCTACGCCGTCAAGGCCCTCCAGGCCGAGGGCATTACGCCCAACTGCGATATCGGCATCGCCCTGGTCGCCGACGAGGAGACGGGCAGCCGCAAGGGCATCGACTACGTCCTCCAGAACCACAAGGTCTTCCGCCGACAGGACCTCATTGTCGTCCCCGACGCCGGCAACGAGACCGGGACGATGATCGAAGTGGCCGAGAAGAGCCTGCTCTGGCTCAAGTTCAAGGTCCTCGGCAAGCAGGCCCACGGCTCGACCCCCGAGCGGGGCATCAACAGCTTCAAGGCCGGGAGCTTCTTCATCGCCGCCCTCAACGATCTCTACAAAGTCTACCCCGGCAAGGACAAGCTCTTCGACCCGCCCATCTCCACCTTCGAGCCGACCAAGAAGGAAGCCAACGTCCCCAACGTCAACACCATCCCCGGCGAGGACGTCTTCTACATGGACTCGCGCGTCCTGCCGGACATCAAGGTCCAGGACGTCGAGAAGACCATCAAGACGATGGCCACGCAGATCGAGCGGAAATTCAAGGTCAAGATCCACATGGAGATCGTGCAGAAGGCCCCGGCCGCGCCACCGACCTCGCCCCAGGCCCCGGTCGTCCTGGCCCTCAAGAAGGCCGTCAAGTCCGTCTACCGGAAGGAAGCCCGGGCCATGGGCATCGGCGGCGGCACCGTGGCGGCCGTCTTCCGCCGGGCCGGATTCCCGGCGGCCTGCTGGTCGAAGCTCGACGAGACCGCCCACCAGCCGAACGAGTACTGCATCATCGACAACATGGTCGGGGACGCCAAGGTCTACGGCCACATCTTCCTGCAGGACTGAGCCCCGGCCGGACGCGGCCGGCGGCGCCTAGACAGGCCGGCGCAGAGTGGCGAGGGGCGACGGCGGGTCCGGGTAGATCCTCTGGACGCGCTGGGCGATCCTTACCGTATTGAGGTGGATATCCACGGTGTCCTTGATATCCAGAGCATAGCCCCCGGCCAGGACCACGGCCACGGGGATGCCCAACCGGCGGGCGTTCTCGATGACCAGCTTGTCCCGCTCCTTCAATCCTGTTTTCGTCACGGCCAGGCCGCCGAGCTGGTCCTTCTCGAAGGGATCGGCCCCGGCCAGGTAGATGACCAGGTGCGGCCGGAACTCCCGGTAGACCTTGGGGATGTGGGCCCTGAGGCCGGCCAGGTACTTGGCGTCGCCGTCGCCGGCCCAGAGGGGGATGTCGAGCGTACTCTTGGGCTTCTCGTTGGGGTAGATGTCCATCTGGTGGATGGACAGGGTAAAGACCTCCTCGCGGCCGGCCAGGGCCGCGGCCGTGCCGTTGCCCTGATGGAGATCGCAGTCGACGATCATGACCCGCCCGGCCAGCCCGTCCTCGACGACCTTGCGGGCGGCCACGGCCACGTCGTTGAGCAGGCAGAAGCCCTCGCCGTGGTCGGGGAAGGCGTGGTGGAAGCCGCCCCCGATGTGAACGGCCAAGCCGCATTCGAGGGCCTTGCGGGCGGCCAGGATCGTCCCCCCGACCGAGAGCAGGGCGAAACGTATGAGCTCGGGCGAGAAGCGCATCTCGAGGGCCTTGAGCTCGGCGGCGCTCAGGCTGCCGGCCTTGATGTGCCGGAGGTAGCGATGGGTGTGGACGAGCAGGACGTCCTCGTCCGGCGCCGGCCGCGGCCTGAGGAAGTTCTCCTTCTTGGCCCCCATGGCCAGGAGGTTCTCGTAGACGAGGCGGTACTTCTGGAGGGGGAAGACGTGCTTGCCGGTCTCGGCCATCCAGTACTCGTTGCTGAAGACGAGCTGGAAGGGGAAACGCTTCCCGACGAGCACTTTGAAGAGATCGAGCAGGTCGCCCATAAGGACCCCAAGATATCAAAAATCCAGTCGGGAAAAAAGGGCTAGGTCCCGGCCAAGCTCTCAGGGAAGTCCCGTCATAGGCTCGCTCCGGATATCACTCCTTGCCCCCGCGCCCCGGGAACCCTGTAGCTGGTTCCCCCCGCCTTCCGGCGGGTCCCCCCTCCCTCACGGGGGCTTTGGAGCGACATCCCTCGCCGCCTAATGACGGACTTCCCTAAGATCCGAGCAAGCCCCAGTCTGGTATTTCCTCAGCGCTTGCGGGCGGCCTTTTTCGCCGGCTTCTTCCCTCCGGCCTTCGGGGCGTTGAGGATGGCCGCGCGGGCCGCCGCCAGCCGGGCGATGGGCACCCGGAAGGGCGAGCAGCTGACGTAGTTCAGGCCGATCAAGTGGCAGAACTCGACCGAGGACGGCTCTCCGCCGTGCTCGCCGCAGATGCCCAGCTTGATGCCCGGCCGGGCCTTCCGGCCCCTCTCGACGGCCATGCGCATGAGCTGGCCGACGCCGTCGCGGTCGATGACCTCGAACGGGTCCTTGGCGTAGATCTCCCTCTCGACGTAGGGGACGAGGAAGCGGGCCGCGTCGTCGCGGCTGACCCCGAGCGTCATCTGGGTCAGGTCGTTCGTGCCGAAGCTGAAGAATTCGGCCACGGCCGCGATCTCGTCGGCGGTGATGGCGCCGCGGGGGACCTCGATCATCGTCCCGACGAGGTAGTCGAACTTGACGCCCTGTTCCTTCATGACCGCCTCGGCCGTGGCCCGGACGAGCTGTTCCTGATTCCGGAGCTCTTTGACGTGGCCGACGAGCGGGATCATGACCTCGGGCAGGACCGGGATCTTTTTCTTCTTCGTGGCCGCGGCGGCCTCGAAGATGGCCCGGGCCTGCATCTCGGTGATCTCGGGGTAGATGATGCCCAGGCGGCAGCCGCGGAAGCCGAGCATCGGATTGAACTCGTGGAGAGAGGCGACCCGCTCCCGGACCTTCTCGTAGGGGATGCCCATTTGAGCGGCGATCTCGCGCTGGCCCTTCTCTTCGTGGGGCAGGAATTCGTGGAGCGGGGGATCGATCGTCCGGATGGTCACGGGCCGTCCGGCCATGACCTCGAAGATGCCGGCGAAATCCCGGCGCTGGAGGGGCAGGAGCTTGGCCAGGGCGGCCCGCCTCTGCTCGAGCGTGTCCGCCAGGATCATCTCGCGCATCGGGCCGATCTTGCCCTCGCCGAAGAACATGTGCTCGGTCCGGCAGAGGCCGATGCCCTCGGCCCCGAAAGCCACCGCGTTGGCGGACTGATCGGGCTGGTCGGCATTGGTCCGGATCTTGAGGGTCCGGTACTTGTCGGCCCAGGCCATGACCTTGGCGAAGGTCCGGTAGACGGGGGCCTTGGCCGGATCGAGGGTCTTCTCGATCAGGACCTGGAGGACCTCGGACGGCTTGGTGTTGAGCCGGCCCTCGATGACCTCGCCGGTCGTGCCGTCGATGGACACCCAGTCGCCCTCCTTGAGCGTCCGGCCCTTGACGGTCATGGTGTGGTCGCCGTAGTCGATGAGGAGCTCGCCGCAGCCGGCGACGCAGACCCGGCCCATCTGCCGGGCCACCAGGGCGGCATGGGAGGTCATGCCGCCCCGGGCGGTCAGGATGCCCTCGGCCGCGTTCATGCCCTTGATGTCCTCGGGCGAGGTCTCGATCCGGGTCAGGACGACCTTCTCGCCCTTCTTGGCCCAGGCCTCGGCGTCGACGGAGTTGAAGACGACGCGGCCGGTGGCGGCGCCGGGGCCGGCGTTGAGGCCCTTGGTCAGGAGCCGCCCGGCCTTGACGGCGGCCTGCTTCTCGGCCGGATCGAAGATCGGCCGGAGGAGCTGGTTGAGCTGGTCGGGCTCGATGCGGGACAGGGCTTCCTTCTCGCCGATGAGCTTCTCGTCGACCATGTCGACGGCGATGCGGATGGCGGCGAAGGCCGTGCGCTTGCCCACCCGGCACTGGAGCATGTAGAGCTTGCCCTGCTGGATGGTGAACTCGATGTCCATCATGTCCGTGTAGTGCTTCTCGAGCTTGTGCCGGATGGCCTCGAGCTCGGCGAAGGCCTTGGGATCGTCCCTCTTGAGCTGGACGATGGGCTTGGGCGTCCGGGTGCCGGCCACGACGTCCTCGCCCTGGGCGTTCATCAGGTATTCGCCGTAGAAGACGTTCTCGCCGGTGGCCGCGTCGCGGGTGAAGGCCACGCCCGTGCCGGAGTCGTTGCCCATGTTGCCGAAGACCATGAGCTGGATGTTGACGGCCGTGCCCCAGGCTTCGGGAATGTCGTACATCTTGCGGTAGGCGATGGCCCGGTCGTTCATCCAGGAGCCGAACACGGCGCCGATCGCGCCCCAGAGCTGCTTCTTGGGGTCGTCGGGAAAGTCCTGGCCGGTCTTGGCCTTGATGGCGGCCTTGAACCGGGCGACCAAGTCCTCGAGGTCGGCGGCGGAGAGGTCGGCGTCGCTGTGGATGCCGAGGCCGCGCTTCTTGGCCTCGATGATCTCCTCGAAGGGATCGATGTCGTCCTTGTGGACCGGCTTGAGGCCGAGAACGACATCGCCGTACATCTGGACGAAGCGGCGGTAGCAGTCGAAGACGAAGCGCTTGTTGCCGGTCTTGGCGACCAGGGCCGCGGCCGTCCGGTCGTTGAGGCCGAGGTTGAGGATGGTGTCCATCATCCCCGGCATGGAGGCCCGGGCGCCCGAGCGGACGGAGACGAGGAGCGGGCTCTTCGGGTCGCCGAAGGCCTGTCCGACGGCCTTCTCGAGCCGCTTGACGTTCTTCTCGACCTCGAGGCGGACGGCCTCGGGGATCCTCTGACGGTTCTTATAGTAGAGGGCGCAGACCTCGGTCGAAACGGTGAATCCCGGGGGGACGGGCAGGCCGATCCCGGCCATCTCGGCCAGGTTGGCGCCCTTGCCGCCCAGGGTCTCCTTCATCTTCATATTGCCTTCGGCGGCGCCGGCCCCGAAGAAATACACGTACTTAGCCATTCGGTGCTCTCCTGATATCGGGAATATTTATGAAAATATACACGGATTCCGCCCCGAATTCAATTCGCGCGGGTGGGGGGCCCCCCCGCCGTGCGGAACTTATCCCTCGGCCAAACCAAAAAGAGTCAGCCCCGTCCAGGCTTCCTCTTGTTCGATCCCGGCGAGAGAAGGAGCCCGAGGCCCAAGGCCAGCATGCCCAGGTCCTCGAGGATGACGCTCCAGCCCGACTTGCGGCTGAGGGAGCCGAAACAGCCGCAGTCGACGTCGAGGCCGCGGAGCATGGTCACGGCGGTCAGGACGATGAAGAAGACGAGCAGGCCGATGATGACCAGAGCGGCGCCGCGCCGCCAGACGCCGGCGACGAGGAACGCCCCGGCCAGGATCTCTAGCCACGGCAGGACGATGGCCGCGGCGAACGAGAGCGCCTGCCCGACGAGCCGGTAGTTGCGGATGTCCTGGGCGAAGTCGAGCGGATCGAGGACCTTGACGACGCCGGCGTAGATGAACAGGCCGCCAAGGACGATGCGGAAAACGATGAGGACGGCCTTATTCTTGACCAACGCTCTCCCCTTCCGCCGCACCCAGCTTCTCCGCCTTTTCCTCGGGCAGGCCGGCCCGCTCCCATTCCTCCCAGCCGCCGGTGAAGACGCGGATGTCGCGGAAGCCCTCGTCGTGGAGGCGCCGGGCCAGGGCCAGGCTCGACTGGCAATCGCCGCCCTCGCAGTAGACGACGAAGGTCGCTTCGCGCGGGAGGGCCCGGACGGCTTCCGGGACCTCGAACCCGTCCCGCGCCGCGGGCAGGCTCCGGGCCCCGGGCACATGTCCTTGGGCGAAGAGCTCGGCCGCCCGGGCGTCCAGGACGGCCGCCCCGCCGGAGGCCCAAAGGTCTTCGGCCTCCCGGAGCGTGATCAGGCGGATCCCCGGGTACTTCGAGGCCTGGAAGAAGGTTTCGCGGAACTCGCCCCGCGCGAACCGCCTGACGAGGGCAAAGTTGACGGCGGCGCCGATGAGGACGGCGAGGGCCACCAGGGCCGAAGCCTGGGCCAGGACCCGCCGCGCGTCGTTCACCTCTGTCTCCCCCCTCAGCCGTGGAGGGCCCGGTACTTCTCGAGCGCCGCCTTGAAGACGCGGACGGCCTCGCGCAGGTCGTGCTCGTTGACGACGTAGGCGATGCGGGCCTCGTCCGTGCCCAGGCTCGGCGTCGAATAGAAGCCCGGGGCCGGGGCGATCATGACGGTCTTGCCGTCGAGGGAAAAGTCCGAGAGGAGCCAGACGGCGAAGTGCTCGACGTCTTTCACCGGCAGGCGGATGATGACGTAGAAGGCCCCCTGGGGCTTGCGGATGACGACCCCGGGGATGTCCTTGAGGCCGTCGTAGAGGATGTTGCGGCGCTTGTCGTATTCGGCCCGGACGCCGGCGAAGTACTCCATGGGCATGTTGTAGGCGGCCAGGGCGGCCATCTGCTCGACCGAGGGCGGGCAGAGCCGGGCCTGGGCGAATTT
>JBFYNT010000254.1:0-6674 GCA_041304225.1 Candidatus Aminicenantota bacterium | reverse complement strand
GCTCTTCCGATCTTCCCCGGCCCGGGCCATGCCCGCGGGCCTGCCGTCCCCCTAGGATCATGTGGGGCACCCGTGCGAGCGCGGGTCCGTCCCTGAAGAGAGAGCCTCGTCCATGAGCCGTTTCGTCGCCCGGAAGAAGGTCGCGGGCCTGCCCCGCCTGCCCCTGCGGGGGACGATCGACCTGACCTACCGCTGCGCGAACGACTGCCGCCATTGCTGGCTCCGGCTCCCTCCGGACGCCCTTGAGAAAAGGAGCGAGCTCACGCTTGACGAGGTCCGCCGCATCGCCGGCGAGGCCCGGGCGCTCGGCTGCCGCGAATGGGCGGTGTCCGGCGGAGAGCCCCTGCTCCGGCCCGATTTTTCCGAGCTCTTCGAGGTCCTGACGGAGAAGTCCGCCTGGTACACGCTGAACACCAACGGCGGGCTGATCACGCCGGCGATCGCCCGCCTCCTGCGCCGGAAGGGCACCACGCTCGTCGCGCTCTACGGCGCCACCGCCGCCGTCCACGACGCGGTCACGCGGAACCCCGGCTCCTTCGAGGCCCTGGCGCGGGGCGTGGCCTACCTTCGAGAGGCCGGCGCCGCCTTCACCGTCCAGATCGTGCCCATCCGGACGAACTTCCCCGAATACGAGGCCATGGTCCGTCTGGCCGAGTCGTGGAGCCCGAGTTGGCGGATCGGGGCGACCTGGCTCTACCTCTCCGCTTCCGGCGACGCGGCCCGCAACCGCGAGATCGCGGCCGAGCGGCTCGGCCCGGCCGAGATCGTCGGCCTCGATCCGGCCCGCGGCGGAAGCCCGGTCGGGGAGAGCGCCGCCGCCTGCGCCTCGGCGGCCGCCGCGTCCGGCGGGCTCTACGCCGAGTGCCTGGCCGGGCGGCGCGATTTCCACGTCGATCCGTACGGCGGGATGAGCTTCTGCTCGTTCGCCAAGGACCCCGCCCTGCGCGTCGACCTGCGGACGACGGGCTTCGCCGAGGCCTGGAACGAGCGCCTGCCGCGCCTGGCCGGCGCCGTCGAACCGGCGGCGTCCTACGGGGAGAGCTGCGGCGCCTGCGAGCTCCGTTCCGACTGCAAGTGGTGCCCCGTCTTCGCCTGGCTCGAGCACCGCGACCATTCGGCCAAGATCGAATCCCTCTGCGAGATCGCCCGGGAATCGCGCCGGGTCCGCGTGGCCTGGCTCGACGCCCACCGCCGCCGCTACCGGGTCGCCGGCCTCGCGGTCGACGTGGAGGCCGATCTGCCGTTGACGGACGCGACCTTCGAGCGGAAGTTCGAGCCCTTCCGGGCCCCGGCCGACGGGCCGGCGGACATCGTTCTCAGCCACCATTTCTCGCTGCCCGACCTCGACGGCCGGGATATCGGCCGCGAGGTCTATCGCCGCGCGCCTTGGGCCGTCTACCGCAAGGACGGATCGTGGACCTATCTCATGATCCCGCCCGATCCGGCCGATCGCTCGATCCTCCGGGTCATGGTCTTCGACGACGGGCACACCCGGGGCCGCATCTACCATCCGTCCGACGCGGCCTTCCGCGCCGGCGGCCTCGATTCCCTGGCCCTTCTTCCCTCGGACCAGCTCGTGCTGGCCCGGGCCCTGCCCGCGTTCGGCGGGGTGTTCGTCCACGCCGCGGGCGTGGCGATGGACGGGCGGGGCCTCGTCTTCGCCGGGCCGTCCGGGGCCGGCAAGTCGACCATCATCAAGCTCATCGGCGCCCGGGGCGAGGTCCTCTGCGACGACCGCGTCGTCGTGCGCCGCGGGCCCGGCGGCTTCCGCGTCCACGGCACCTGGAACCACGGCGAGATCGCCCGGGTGTCGCCGGGATCCGCGCCGCTTCGGGCCGTCTTCTTCCTTCGCCAGTCCCCGGAGAACCGGATCGACCGGATCGGCGATCCGAAGGCCGTCCTGGCCGGCTTCCTGCCGCGGCTCGTCCGGCCGCTCGTCTCGGCCGACTGGCTGGAGCGGGCGCTCGACCTGGCCGGCGCGATCGTCCGCGAGGTGCCGTTCTACGAGCTGCGCTTCGACACGAGCGGGGCCATCGCCGGGGTCCTGGAGGGATTCCTGGCGACGGAGGAACGGCCATGACGGCCAAGTCGTTCGTCAGGAAGGTCCCCTCCGGCCGGGACGGTCTCTGGGGATCCAAGCCGCCCCTTCTCGCCCGGCTCGACATCGAGCTCACCGAGCGGTGCAACAACGACTGCGTCCACTGCTCCGTCAACCGGCCGGCCGGCGACGCGGCGGCCCGGGACGCGGAGTGGCCGGCCGCGCGCTGGAAGGGCCTCCTCGACGAGGCCGCCGCGCTCGGCTGTCTCGTCGTCCGGATGACCGGCGGCGAGCCTCTCCTGCGCGACGACTTCGCGGAGATCTATCTCCACGCGCGCCGGCTCGGCCTGCGCGTCATGCTCTTCACCAACGCCACGCTCGTCACGGCCGGGCTGGCCCGGCTTTTCAAGGACGTGCCGCCGCTCGAGGCCGTCGAGGTCTCGGTCTACGGACTGACGGAAACGTCCTGCGAGGCCGTCACCCGGGTCCGGGGCTCTTTCGAAGCCTGCCGCCGGGGCCTCGACCGGCTCATCGGGGCCGGCGTGCCGTTCCTGGTCAAAGGCGCGGTCCTGCCGCCGACGCGGAGCGAGCTCGACGGGTTCGAGCGCTGGGCGGCCGGCCTGCCCGGACAGAGCGGGCCGCCGCCGCTCGTCACGCTCCTCGACCTGCGCTCGCGGCGCGACGTCGGAAAGAACGCCTCGATCGCCGCGATGCGGCCGGACGGGGACGAGTTCGTGCGCCTGGCCCTCCGCCGCGGCCCGGCCGTCGTCGACGAGTGGCGGGATTTCGTCGCCCGGTCCGGCGGCCCGAAAGGCGACCGGCTCTTCACCTGCCTCCCCGCTGGCGGATCGGCGGCGGTCGACGCCTACGGCCGGCTCCAGTACTGTCTCGGTTTGCGCCACCCGGACGCCGTCCGCGACCTCGCCCCGGGCTCGCTCCGCGCGGCTGTGACGGAGTTCCTGCCGGGTCTCCGGGAGACGCGGGCCGCGGACCCGGCCTACCTCGAGCGGTGCGCCCGCTGCTTCCTCAAGGGGCTCTGCGAACAGTGCCCGGCGAAGTCCTGGGCCGAACACGGCACTCTGGACACGCCGGTCGAATATCTTTGCGGCGTCGCCCACGCCCAGGCGGTGGCCGCGGGGCTTCTCGATAAGGGGGAGAAGGCCTGGACGGCCGGCGACGCCGCGCCGCGGGCGAAAAGGAGGACCGGATCATGACAGAGAAGATCGACCTGGCGAAGGCCTACGGGCCCTCCGAGGACGTCGTCGTCCGGGAGATCGAGGGGGAGATCGTCATCGTGCCGCTCGTCTCGGGGATCGGGGACCTCGAGGACGAGCTCTTCACCCTCAACGACACGGCCCGGGCGATCTGGGGCCGCATCGACGGCGCGCGGCCCCTGGCAGACGTCGTCCGCGCGCTTACGGCCGAGTACGACGCGCCCCACGGGCTCGTCGCCTCCGACGTCGTCGGCTTCCTCCAGGAGCTCTACGACCGGCGGATGATCGTGGAGAAAGGCTGACGGCATGGACCCGTCGCCCCGCCCGCGCCCCGCGCTCGAGGACGGCTTTCCCCTGGCCGGCCTGATGCGGGACGTCCTCGGCCGGGGCAAGCCCTTCCGGTTCGAGGCCCGCGGCTCGAGCATGTATCCGGCCATCCGGGACGGGGACTTCGTCACCGTCGCGCCTCTCCCCGGCCCGGGACCGCGGACGGGCGACGTCGTCGCTTTCGTCCATCCGGGGACGGGCGGCGTGCGCATCCACCGGATCGTCGCCGCCGCGGACGGGCGATGGCTGCTCAAAGGCGACAACGCCCTCGGCTTCGACGGCGCCCTCGGCCGCGAGGACATCCTCGGCCTGGTCGTGGGGCTCGAGCGCGAGGGGCGCCGCCGCCGTCTCGGGCCGCCGCTGCGGTCGGCCGTCCTGGCCCGGCTGTCGCGGTCGAGGTGGTTCACCCGGCTCGTCCGCCGGGCCCGCCGGACGCTCGCGCCGGGGAAAGGGAAGGCCTGACGTGGGCAAGGATTTCGTCGTCCGCCGTCCGCTCCCGGAGTTCGGGCTCTGGGAGAAGATGGAGGCCGGCCGGGCCGTCTTCAGCTTCGACTTCGAGGCGACCTCCCGGTGCAACCTCGATTGCCGGCACTGCTACATCAACCGGCCGGCGGGCGACCGGGGCGCCAGGAAGGGCGAGCTCACCGTCGACGAGATCTCCCGGATCGGCGCCGAGGCCGCGTCTCTCGGCGCGGTCTGGTGCCTGGTCACGGGCGGAGAGCCGCTCCTGCGCCGGGACTTCTTCGACGTCTATCAGGCCCTGCTCAGCAAGGGCCTGCTCGTCTCGCTCTTCACCAACGCGACGCTCGTTACGAAAGAGCACGTCCGCTTCTTCCGGAAATATCCGCCCCGCGACGTCGAGGTGACCGTCTACGGCGTGACCCGCGAGACCTACGAGCGGGTGACCCGGACGCCGGGCTCGTTCGCCGCGTTCCAGCGCGGCCTCGACCTCCTGCTCGCGGGCGGCGTCACCGTGCGTCTCAAGGCCATGGCCCTGCGCTCGAACAAGCACGAGCTCGCGGCCATCGGCGAGTTCTGCCGGGCCCACGGCCAAGGCCAATACCGGTTCGATCCGCAGCTCCATCTCCGCTTCGACCGGGACGAGGCCCGCAACGCCCTCATCCGGGCTGAACGACTCAGCCCGCGCGAGGTCGCCCGGCTGGAGCGGTCCGATCCCGAGCGCTTCGGCGCCCTGACGGCCGCCTGCGGCGAGCTCCTGCCGGCTGCCCCGGCCGAGGGTCCCGGAGAGCCCTGCCGGCACATCTTCCGGTGCGGCGTCGGGCGGAGGAGCTTCGTCATCGGACCGGAAGGGCATCTGCGGCCCTGCATGTCCCTTCACCACCCCGATTTCCTCTACGACCTGCGGCGGGGCGGCCTGTCCGACGCCTGGACGCGCTTCGTCCCGGCCGCGCTCGCCCGGGAGTCCGGCCGGCCGGAATGGCTGGAAAAGTGCGGGGTCTGCCCCATCGTCAACCTCTGTCTCTGGTGCCCGGCCCACGCCTATCTGGAGACCGGAGAGCTCGACCGGCCCGTCGAGGAGTTCTGCCGGGTCGCGGAGGCCCGGGCGGAGGGGCTAAAATCAAGTTGACACGGCCGTTCGAACGGTCTAATATGTTGTACAGGAAGCGTTTATGGAGGATCCAAGGTCATGAAAAAGCAATGGAAGACGCCTGAGCTCATCGTCCTCTTCAAGGGGCGTCCCGAGGAGACCCTCCTGTGCCATTGCAAGCACAAGACGGCCCCGCCCGTGGCGCCCTATAACCACAAGGACAATTGCACCTCGAACCCGATGTGCTGCCAGGCTTGCTCCGACATCCGTTATGCTTCATAACCCGGCCATCAAGCCGGGATCCTAGCTGAAGCGCAGGCCGCTGGCCTTGCCGATGGCTTCCTCCGCCGCCGCCCTGACGTAGGGATTGGCGTCCTTTTTCAGCCTCACGAGGTACCGCAGGGCTTCTTCCCCGCCCAGCTCGCCCAACGCCTCCGCCGCCGCCCGGCGGACATCCGCGTTGGCGTCGCCGATCGCCCGCCCGATCTCGGGTACGGCCTCGCGCATGCGGCGGCGGCCGATGACCCCCAGCGCGGCGCTCCGGGCGTACCAGGGCGGCAGGCGCAGACGCCGCAGCGCGGGCTCGAGGCGCAGGCCCTCCCGGCGGCAGAGCTCCCGCGCGACGAGGTCCCGCAATCCTTCGTTGGGGTCGGCCAGGGACTCCCACAGGACCTCCTCGGCCCAGGGCCGGGCGATCTTGACGCAAGCGCCCAGGATCCTCCGTCGCCGGGACGGATCGGGGGTCCGGCCGAATTTGGCCAGGAAAGCCCGGCAGACGGGTGAGGGGCCGGGATCGTCGGGCAGGCGGGGTCGGTCCATCCTCAGACCCGGTCCAGGATGTGGCCCATCTTCTCTTTCTTGGTCTTGAGGTAGCGGAGATTGCAGGCGTTGGGCTCGATCTCGAGCGGGACGCGCTCGACGATCTCCAGGCCGTAGCCGGTCAGCCCGACGAATTTGCGCGGGTTGTTGGTGATGAGCCGGAGCCGGCGGACCCCGAGGGCGACCAGGATCTGGGCCCCGATGCCGTAGTCGCGCTGGTCGGGCTTGAAGCCGAGCCTGCGGTTGGCCTCGACCGTGTCGGCCCCCTCGTCCTGCATGGCGTAGGCCCGGATCTTGTTGGCCAGGCCGATGCCGCGGCCCTCGTGGTTGAGGATATAGAGGACGACCCCGCGGCCTTCCTTCTCTATCATTTCCATGGACCGGCGGAGCTGCTCGCCGCAGTCGCAGCGGGCCGAGCCGAAGGTGTCGCCGGTCAGGCACTGGGAATGGGCCCGGACGAGCACAGGCTCGCCCCCGACGACGTCGCCCTTGACCAGGGCGACGTGGTGATCGCCCCGGATGGTGTCCTCGTAGACGTGGAGGCGGAAGTGGCCGCGCGAGGTGGGCAGGTCCGTCTCTTCGAGCTTGCGGACGTGCGTCTCGTGATGCATGCGGTAGCGGATGAGCTCGGCGATGGTCAGGATGGGGATGTCGAAGCGCCGGCTGATCTCCTCGAGCTGGGGCCTGCGGGCCATGGAGCCGTCCTCGTTCATGACCTCGCAGATGA
>JBFYNT010000253.1:0-5044 GCA_041304225.1 Candidatus Aminicenantota bacterium | reverse complement strand
ATACAGGGAATAACGAAAGGGGCGCCCCCCGCGGGGCGCCCCTTTTTTTGTGTTCTAGGTGCCTGTCTGGATCGGGTCGAGCCGGACGACGACCTTGCCGGTCAGGGTCTTGCCGCCCGCCGTCAGCTTGACGACGTAGGTGCCGGGCTCGGCCTGCTGCCCGCCCATGCCGCCGCGCCCGCCGCCGTAGTATCCCATCCCGGGGCGGAGGATGGGCATGACGGACCTCTGGATCTCGGAGACCTTGCGGAAATTGGCCCCCCATTTGTCGAGGTCGGTCATGGCCTTCTTCAGAACGGCTTTCTGTTCGTCCGTGAGGTCGGTCCGCAGCAGCGCCGTGTCGATCTGCTTCTTGAGCTGGCCGGCCATGGTCGTGGCGGTCGCCGGCGGCGGATCGAAGCGCAGGTCCCAGGCGACGCGGTTGATGCCGGCCCTGGCGTCGTCGAGGATGTAGGTCGTCTTGGCCGTTCCGGTCGGATCGGAGATCTCGAGCGTCCCCGGGCCCTCGGGCTTGGCTTTGAGGAAGTAGTGGAGCAGGGCCCCGTCGGGCGGATTCTCGCCCTTGAAGAACAGGTCGCCCCGGCCGTAGCCGCCCCTCTGGACGCGGAGCCAGCGGGTGCCGGGCCCTCCCGGCTCGAACAGGAAGGCGTCCTGGCCGACGACCTGGTCGGTCGCCTTGCGCAGGGCCGTGATGTCGTCGAGGATCCACATCCCGCGGCCGTGGGTCGCGGCGATGAGGTCGCTGTCGCGGGGATGGATGAGCAGGTCGTGGACCGCGACGGTGGGCAGGTTCAGGCCGAAGTCGGCCCAGCTCGCGCCCGCGTCGCGGCTGTGGTAGACGCCGAACTCGGTGCCCAGGAAGAGCAGGTTCTTGTTGACCGGGTCCTCGCGGACGACGTAGACCGGCTCGCCGTCGGGGATGCCGGACGAGGCGGCCGTCCAGGTCTTGCCGAAGTCCACGGTCTTGAAGACATAGACGTGGAAGTCGTCGGAGCGGTGGCCGTCGAAGGCCACGTAGCACGTCCCCTCGTCGAAGCGCGAGGCTTCGACCCGGCTGCACCAGGTCCCGGGGGGAACGCCCTTGATGGCGGGGCGGACGTTGGTCCAGGTGACGCCGCCGTTGCGGGTGACCTGGACGTTGCCGTCGTCGGTGCCGACCCAGATGAGGCCGGGGACCTTGGGCGACTCCGAGACGGTGATGATCGTGCAGTGCGTCTCGGCCCCGGTGACGTCGGGCGTGACGCCGCCGGTCGGCTTGGCCTGGGTGATCTTGGCCTTATCGTTGGTCGTCAAGTCGGGGCTGACGATCATCCAGTGGTCGCCGCGGTCGGTCGAGCGAAACAGGTGGTTGCCGCCGAAATAGACGGTCTGCGGGTTGTGCGGCGACAGGACGATCGGCGTGCTCCAGTTGAAGCGGAAGGGGCCGCGGTCCTGCTGGGGCCGTCCGGACGGCGGGCCGCCGGGAACGGACGCCGCGGGTTTGGCCTCGGGCTTGGCGGCCGGGGCCTTTTTATCGGGCGGGGCCGGCGGGAAGAACTCCTTGTAATTGAGGATGTTCATCGTCGTCGGCCGGATCGACTTGCTCTCGCGGGTCTCGACATTGACCCTCTGGGCCGAGCCGCCCTGGCTCTCGGCATAGACCGTGCGCCAGTCGAGCGGATCGTTCTGGGTGTGGAAGCCGTCGCCGCCGCCGATGTTGTACCAGAAATCGGTCAGGAGCTGGCCCTCGCGGTGCATCGACGGGCCGCCCCAGCTGCCGTTGTCCTGGAGGCCGCCGTAGACATAATAGGGGTCGCGCATATCGGCGCTGACGGCGTAGAACTGGGCCACGGTCAGGTTGTCGAAGAAGATCCAGGTCTTGCCGTGGTCGTGGCTGAGCGAGGCCCCGCCGTCCTGGCCGACGTAGAAGCGGTTCTTGTTGGCCGGATCGATCCACATCGTGTGGAAGTCGGGGTGGAGCCCGCCGACCTGGGTCCAGGTCTTGCCGCCGTCGGCCGAGAAGCTCATGTTGGTGGCCAGCCAATAGACCCACTTGTCCTCGAGCGGATTGATGTAGATGTGGCTGTAGTAGAAGGGCCGGTTGTTCTGGCGGTTGACGTAGGTCCAGGTCGCGCCGCCGTCCTCGGAACGGTAGAAGCCCGTGCCGAGCTTGCTCATGTCCTCGTACTCGGGATTGGGCTTCTGCTCGGCGCCGAGGCGCTGGGCCGGCTGGAAGGCGGCCTCGACGATGGCCATCAGGACTTTGGGATTGGAGCGGGAGATGGCCAGGCCGATGCGGCCGATCTCGCCCGCGGGCAGGCCCTGGGTGAGCTTGGTCCAGGTCCGGCCGCCGTCGGTCGTTTTGAAGATGCCGCCGTTTGGGCCGCCGGAGTCGAAGCGCCAGGGCAGGCGCAGGCGCTGCCACATGGCGACATAGAGGGTCTCGGGGTCGGTCGGGTGCATGACCAGGTCGATGGCCCCGGTCTTGCCGTCGTTCGGCAGGCCGCCGGCGAGCTTCGACCAGGTGGCGCCGCCGTCGGTCGTCTTGAACAGGCCGCGGTCGCCCGTGTATCCCCAGGGATGGCCGGAGGCGGCGACGTAGACGATGTCCGGATCGGCCGGGTGGGTCAGGACCCGGGCGATCGTCTGGGTCGTCTCGAGGCCCATGCGGGTGAAGGACTTGCCGCCGTCGGCAGACTTGTAGATGCCGTCGCCCCAGGCGACGCTGTTGCGGACGCACTCCTCGCCGGTGCCGACCCAGATGATGTTGGGGTCCTTCTGGAAGAAGGCCACGTCGCCGATGGAGGCCGAGCCGTAGCGTTCGAAGATGGGTTCCCAGGTCGTCCCCGCGTTCACGGACTTGAAGACGCCGCCGGAGGCCGAACCCAGCAGGACCTGGGTGAAGTCGGCGTCGAGGGCCTCGAAGTCGGAGATGCGGCCGACCATGTTGGCCGGGCCGATCGAGCGCCACTTGAGGTGGCCGATGAGGTCCGGTCCGGTCGTCGCGGACGACGCGCTAGTCTCCGACGGCGCGTTTGCAGGTGTCCGGGTCGACCCGGTCGTCGCGGACGTCGCCGACGCCCCGGTGAAAGCCAGGACCAGGAAGAGGATGACGGACGCCCGGAGGCCCGTCCCGATGCCGTGTTTCATGCCGTCCTCCTTGAAGGGATATGACGAAGGGCGGATTATATGAGAAAACCCGGCCGGTGTTCAATCATCACGATCTTGACCGACTGTTGACAGGAATTTGACAACTCCGGCCGAGATCGGGGCTACCTTGTGGTCGAGCAGGAAAGGAGAACAGCGATGACCAAGATGCGCGCGATCGCTCCGGGAATGGTTTTGGTCGTCATTCTTGCTTTGACCCCGGCCCCTTTCAGCCAGGCTTCTCCGATGGGACAACAGGTTCCTCCCATGCCCCGGATCTGGGACCAAGGGCAGGGAAGTTGGACTAGCATCGGGGCGGGACCGTCCGGCCTGGCGATAGCCTTTTCCCGCCTTTTCGAACGCTCCATCGTGACTTTGCGCGGTGGGCTCTACCTGTGGAGCGACGCGTTCTCGGGAGGGGACATCGCGGTCACTATCGGCCTGCCCCTGAGCCGGGGAAGAGTATTCGCTTCGGTCGGCGGAGGCCTCGGCCTCCTGATCGGCGAGATCGACCTGGATACCAAGAACAAGGCCGTTCCCTGTCTTGCGGCCGACTTCCAGATCTCCTTCAGGCTGACCTCCCGTTGGGCGCTCGGACTGTACGCCCCGGTCGGCGTGGGCCTTCACAAGGTCGTCGGCGGCCTCTTCCTGTGCCTGCAATACGGTGATTGGGCCCGCTAGGGGCGGCGAACAGCGAAGCCGGATTTGGCGTATAATAGGCTCAACATGCTGAAACGAACGGTGCTTATTCCTTTGATCACGGTGATCCTGGCCGCGTTCTCCTGCGGCGGCCAGGAGGGCGCGGCGACGGCGGGGCAGGGGAGCCCGGAGTTCGACGCGGCCTCGGCCTACGCCTTCGTCAAAGCGCAGGTCGAGTTCGGGCCGCGTGTCCCCGGCACGCCCGCCCACGAGGCCTGCGCCGCGTGGTTCGTCAAGACCCTGAAACAGTGGACGCCCGACGTCCTCGTCCAGGAGTTCAAGGCCCGCGCCTACGACGGGCGGCCTCTGGAGGGCAAGAACATCATCGCGTCCTTCGACAAGGACAAGAAGGACCGGATCCTGCTCTGCGCCCACTGGGACTCGCGGCCTTTCGCCGACCACGATCCGGACCCGGCCAACCAGTATCGGCCGGTCATGGGGGCCAACGACGGCGCGAGCGGGGTCGGCGTCCTGCTCGAGATCGCCCGCTGCCTTTCGCTCCGGAAGCCGGCCGTGGGCGTCGACGTGCTCCTGCTCGATCTCGAGGACTTCGGCGCGCACCGGAACTGGCGGGGCTCGACGGAGGACACCTGGGGCCTCGGCTCCCAGCACTGGGCCAGGAGCCCGCACCGGCCCGGGTATACGGCCCGCTTCGGCATCCTGCTCGACATGGTCGGCGGCGCGGCGCCGGTCTTTCCCAGGGAAGGGACGTCGCTCTACTACGCCCCGGCCGTCGTGAAGAAGGTCTGGGCGGCGGCTCGGGCCCTCGGATACGAGAAGCTCTTCGTCGACCGGGAATCGGCCCCCCTCATCGACGACCACCTCTATATCAACCAATACGCGGGCATACCGACCGCGGACATCATCGACTACGACGACCGGCGAACCAACGGCTTCCCGGACGCCTGGCATACCGTCGGCGACACCCTGGACAAGATCGACCGGCACACCCTGGCGGCGGTCGGAAAGACCGTCCTGGCCGTCATTTACGGGGAAAAATAAGCTTTCTCCCGGGGCGGCGCCCGGTCGGGAAGAAATTCCTCCGGCCCGTGTCTAAACATGTGAAGGATAAATTCCAACCCAAAGGAGTATCGAACATGAAGAAAGCCGCACTCACCGCGCTGGCCCTCGTGGCCATTCTGACCCTGGCCGCCTGGGCCGTCGACGTTTCCGGCACCTGGGTCATGTCCTCGCCCGGCCGCGACGGCCAGATGATGGA
>JBFYNT010000252.1:0-26161 GCA_041304225.1 Candidatus Aminicenantota bacterium | reverse complement strand
GGTTCCGTAGTATTGGATCAGACTCAACGGGGCCTCCTAAAACTTGTATTCCTGGGGGTTCTGGGCTTCGTGGGGGTGCGAGGGTCCGCGGTAGACCTTGAGCTTCTTGTACAGGGCCCGGCCGAGCTTACCCTTCGGGATCATGCCCCAGACGGCCTTTTGGATGACCTCTTCCGGCTTCTTGGCCAGGAGCTCCTTGAGGGTCTGCTCCTTGATGCCGCCCGGGTAGAGGGAGTGGGTGTAGTACTTCTTCTGCTCGAGCTTGCGCCCGGTGACCTTGATCTTCTCGGCGTTGATGACCACGACGAAGTCCCCGGTGTCCAGATGGCTGGTGAACTGGGGCTTCTTCTTGCCGCGGATCAGGTCGGCGATCTCGGTGGCCATGCGGCCGAGGATGCGGCCGTCGGCGTCGACGAGCCACCACTTCTGTACGATGTCGTCCTTTTTAGGGATAAACGTCCTCATGAGCTTCTAACCTTATTCAGAGATAGAAAGACGCCCTAAAATACAAGAATTCGGGCGAATTGTCAACTTAAACCGTCGAAGGCCGCCGGAAGCCCTTTTCCAGGGCCGGGACTACTTCTTGAGCTCTTCCTCGAGCTTCTTGCGCTCGGCGGCCCTCTTCCGGAGCTCCTGGAACTTCTCGAGGTAACGGTCGCCCTCGGCGTTGTAGCGGGCTTCCTTCTCCGGCTCGAGCTTGGCCAGAACGGCCTTGTAGAGCGGGCCCATCCAGGCGTAGGGTTCGGGGTAGTTCGGGTCGAGATCGATGGCCTTCTGGATGGACTTGAGGGCGTCCTGGGCCTGTTTCATCCGGGCCGCGGCGGTCAGGAACTGGAAGCGGAAGGACCGCGACCACTGATTGACGCCCAGGGCCAGCCAGGCCTCGGCGGAGTCGGGCTGGAGGGTGATCCTCTTCTCCCAGAACTCGGCGGCCCTTTCATAGGCCTTGAGGATGTCTTCGGGGCCGCCCGCGGACTCCTGGAGGTAGGTCGCCATGTAGGCGTAGCCCTGCGGATTGTCCGGATCGGTCTCGATGCGGCGCAGGTACATCGATTCGGCCTTCTTGGCGATCTCCTTGTTGTCGGCGGAATAGCGCTTGTAGAACTCAGCCACGACGTAATAGTTGCTCATGTCCTCGGGCTTGAGCTCGATGATGCGCAGGTAGAGCTTCTCGGCCTCGGGGAACTTGCGGATCTTGTCGTACATGTCGCCGAGCGAGTAGATGATGTCCTTGTTGTTCGGCTCGATGGCCAGGGCCTTGTTCAGGGCGTCGAGGGTCTTCGCCTCGAGCTCCTTGTTGAGGGCCGAATCGACGCCGGGCTTGTAGAGCTGCTTGTAGCTCTCGCCGAGGAACCGGTAGGCCTGGATCATGCCCGGATTGAACTTCAGCGTGGCCTCGTACTCGGTGATGGCCTTCCGGTACTGGTTCTCGCGGAAATAGCTGTTGGCCTTGCCGAAGTGGTAGTTGGCCGAAAGCTTGGAATAGGAGATATTCTGACAGGCCGCGAGGGCGAAGATCACCGCGAGCGCGGCCGCCGCGAACAAGAATTTCTGGGTCGTCTTTCGGGACATCCTGACCTCCTTGACTATCACGCGCGAATCACAGAGAAAGACAGAAACTTATTTATAGACGAAGCCCACTCCAAAGTCAAGAAAAAACCCCCGCTTCTAGCTCGTCCGGACGATCAGCCGGAGGGGGGAACCGTGGAAGCCGAACTCCTCCCTGAGGGATTCGAGGAAGTACTTCTCGTAGGTCGGCGAGAGCGGGCCCCGGGAGCCCAGGAACAGGATGAAGGACGGGGGGGAGACGCCCTTCTGGGTGATGTAGCGGAGCTTGGCGCGGGCCCCGTTCTTGAGGCGCGGCGGGTGGGTTTCAGTCGTTTTGGCCAGGAATTCGTTGAGCTTGGAGGTCTCGACCCGGGTCGTGGCCGTCTTGTGGAGCTGTTCGGCCGTGTCCAGGATCTTGACCACCCGCTGGCCCGTCCGGGCCGAGACGAAGAGGAGGGGGGCGTAGGAGACGAAGCCGAGCTTGCGGAAGACCCGTTCCCGGACGGCCTCCGGCCGGACGGTGTCCCGGTCGACGAGGTCCCACTTGTTGAGGGCGATGACCAGGGGCCGGCCCGATTCGAGGGCCAGCTGGGCGATGCGGGCGTCCTGACGGGTCGGGAACTCCGCGACGTCGAGGATCAGGCAGACGACGTCGGCCTGGCGGATGTTGGCCTTGGCCCGGACGACACCGGCCTTCTCCCGTCCGTCCTCGGCCGCGGCCATCCGGCGGATGCCGGCCGTGTCGACCAGGCAGAACGGCTTGCCGTCGCGGACGAGCAGGGTGTCGGTCGAGTCCCGGGTCGTGCCGGGGATCTCGCTGACGATGAGCCGCTCCTCGCCGGCCAGCCGGTTGACGAGCGACGACTTGCCGACGTTGGTCCGGCCGACGATGGCGATCCGCAGGGGCCGCCCGGATTCCGGGACCGCCGTCGCGGCGGGCAGGGCGGCCACGATGGCCTCCTCGAGGAGCTCGATGTTGATCTTGTGCTCGGCGGAGACGAAGAGGACGCTCTTGTCGCCCAAGCGGAAATACTCCGCCGTCATCGATTCCTCCTTGGCCGGGGAATCGAACTTGTTGACGACCAGGAGGATCGGCAGGCCCCGCCGCTTGAGCTGGACATAGAGATCCGTTTCGGCCGAGGCGATATCGCGCATGCCGTCGAGAACGAACAGGACGAGGTCGGCCGCGGCCGCCTCCTCGAGGGCCTTGGCCCTGACCTTGTCGCTCAGGGGCTCGTCGGCGACGCCGAACAAGCCGCCCGTGTCGACCAAGATGAAGCGGCGGTCGCCGAGGACGCACTCCGCGGCCTGGCTGTCCCGGGTCATGCCCGGATCGGAGTGGACGAGGGCCTTGCGCTGGCCCAGCAGGCGATTGAACAGGGTGGACTTGCCGACGTTGGGCAGGCCGACGATGACCACGCGGGGGAGCTTCGTCACGGCCGGCCCCGGGTCATCTCGCGACCAGGGAATAGTCGGGGAAAAAGGCCCGCGACAGGTCGACGTGGCCGCCGAGGGTGTCCCGCTCGGACCCTTCGACGAGGATGACGACCTTCTTGACCGCTTTGAAATTGAAGGCCAGCGTGTCGACGACGGCGTAGACCGCGGCCAGCTCCGAGGAGGAGCCGTAGGAGAACTTGTCGACGATGTCCCGGCTGAAGTCGACCGTGGCCAGGCCGTCCTTGGCGATGAAGACCTGGCGGACCTTGGTCTGCGGCGGGAGCGGCGAGAGCAGGCCTTTCTCCGAGCCCTTGACGAGCTCGGCCAGGGCCCGTTCGGCCTCGTCGGCGTCGGTCGGGCCGGCGGCGATCTCGCGGCTCTCCTTGTGGAGCGAGTCGTCGTCGTCGGAGATGAAGAAGAGCGTCACGGCCTTCGTGGCCGCGGGCGCGGCGGCCGTCTCCGGGGGCTTGGGGATGTTGGCGTCGACGAAGCGCTTGACCTTCTCCCCGCCGCCGCCCGTGAAGAAGACGACCGCCAGGACGATGAGGACCAGGGCCAGGCCGCCGAGGACGAGGGCCTGCGTGGAGATCGCGCCTTTCCGTTTCTTCGCGGCCATGGGTCGTTACTCCGGGAGCCTCAGGAAGCGGGCCAGCCCGCGATAGATGGCCTCGGCGACCTTGCTCTGATAGTCCTCGGAGGCCAGCTTCTGCTCTTCGTCGGGATTGGAGATGAAGGCCGCCTCGACCAGGATGGCCGGGCAGGCGACGCCCCGCAGGATCTTGAAGGGGGCCTGCTTGATGCCCCGGTTCCGGAGGCCGAGCATGGCGTCGAGCTCGATCTGGACGAGCTCGGCCAGGCGGCTGCTCTCCTTGACGTAGGCGTTCTGGGCCATGTCCCAGAGGATCATCATCAGGTCGTCGTCGGTCGAGGGATCGATGTGGTTCTGGAGGTCGGTCCCGTTGTTCTCGAGGTAGGCCAGGCGGCGCGTCTCCTCGTCGGTCGCGTTGAGGCTGAGGAAGAACGTCTCCGAGCCGGCGGCCTTCTTCTGGACGGCCCCGTTGGCGTGGATGCTGATGAACAGGCCGGCCTTGTGGTTGTTGGCGATGGCCGACCGGTTCTCGAGCGAGACGTCGACGTCGCGGTCGCGGGTCAGGACGACCTCGAAGCCCATGTTCCTCTCGATCAGGGCCTTGAGCTTGAGGCCGACGGCCAGGGTGATGTCCTTCTCGAGGTTGCCGAACCGGCCCTTGGCCCCCGTCTCGGTGCCGCCGTGGCCGGGGTCGATGACCACGGTCTGGATGCGGCGGTCCTGCCCGGCGCGCGCGGCCGGGGGGGACAGCAGGCAGACGGCGGCGGCGAGAAGGGCGGCGCGGGCCGCGATCCGGGCTGTCCGCGGTATCCTCAAATTCTTCACTTTTCGGTCGTGGTGGAGGCGGCGGGAATCGAACCCGCGTCCGAAAGCATTTGACATCAAGTGACTACATGCTTATCCTCTTCAGTTTTCTCGTCTCCCGTCGCCCGAAGAGGAAGAGCGTCGGTCGACCAGCCCCGATGTTGTTTCGCTCCCCGGCCTCAGGACCGGACCGGTTCGCTATCCCGCAGAGTCGGCGCTCCGGAGGCCCCGCGGGAGAGGACCCCAGGAACGGCGAGCCTTTCTATTAGGCCGCGACTGCTAAAGGTTCGGCAGTTAAAGGTTTCCACCGGTTTAACGAGGTGGGTGGGACCTCGACATGCCACTTGTGTCTCATTACCTCCGTCGAAACCAGTTCGCCCCCATACTCCTTTCGGCTTCGATTATACAGGAAAGGACCTGGTCTTCACAAATCGGTTTTCCCAGGGGAGATGTGAAGACCTGGCCCCTTTTCCGGTCAGAGAGCCGCCGCGACCGGCCAGATCCGGGCCAGGACGACGCCGTGAGGCGGGACGCGGACCTCGAAGCGCTCGTCGAAGTGTTTGCCCGTGTCGCTGTGGACGCCGATGTCGGCGTGGGCCCACAGGTCGCGGACCCTGGCCGGGCCGGGCGGCAGGCCTATCTGGGCCCAGCGGACGTACTGGGCGAGCTCGCCCCGGGTGTAGTTCACGAAGGCCACGGCCTTGGAGCCGTCGGCCAGGGGCTTCATCCAGACCTGACCGCCGTAGCCGCGCTCGACGACGACCTCGCCCTGGACGCCGAGGGGGTCCTGGTCGACGGCGATGACCTCCGTGTTGAGGAGGATGGACTTGGTCTCCCCGGTCATGGCCCGCAGGTCGTTGCCGGCCATGAGCGGGGCGGCCATGACGGCCCAGAGCGAGAAATGGGTCTTGTACTCGTCGAAGGTCATGCCGCCGTTGCCGACCTCGAGCATGTCGGGGTCGTTCCAGCCGCCGGGGCCGGCCGAAGACGCGTGCCGGGAATTGGCGCCGATGATGGAGACGACGCTGTCCCAGTCATCGCCGATGTCGGCCGTCGTCCGCCAGAGCTGGCCAACGCCCTTGGCCCACTTCCAAGGGTCGTTGCGGCCCCATTCGCAGATGCTGAGGACGATGGGCCGGCCGGTCTTGCGCAGGGCGTCGCGGAAGCGGGCGTATTCGGAGGGAGCGTGGAGATCGTCGCAGTTGCACCAGTCGACCTTGATGTAGTCGACGCCCCACTCGGCGTAGGTGGCGGCGTCGATGTCGAAATAGCCGGCCGAAGCCGGGCGCCCGGCGCAGGTCTTCGGGCCGATATCCGTGTACAGGCCGAAGAGCAGTCCCTTGGAATGGACGTAGTCGGCCAGGGCCTTCATGCCCCCGGCGAACTTTTTGGGATCGGCGACGATCCGGCCGTCGGGGCCGCGGTCGACCTGCCAGCAGTCGTCGATGACCAGGTACCTGTAGCCGGCATCGCGCATGCCCGTCTCGACCAGGGCGTCGGCGGTCTGGCGGATGAGGGTCTCGTCGACGTCGCAGCCGAATTTGTTCCAGGTGTTGAAGCCCATGGGCGGCGTGGCCGCGAGTAGCGGGGCGGAAGCCGGGGCGGCGGCCGGGGCCGGTTGGCCGGAGGCGGCGTCCTTGGCGGTCTTGGCGCCGTCGCAGGCGGCCAGGATGGACAGGGCCAGGCCGGCGGCCAGGGCCGTTCGCGCGAGCGGGTTCTTGGTCATCGTCGTCTCCTTGCGAGGGGATCGAACGGACTATAGGACGGCCCCGGCCCTCGAGTCAATTGGGGTCAAACCTACCTTTTATCACTTTCCGAGAAAAACGTCGGACCTGGGTTAGGAAAGTGATAAAAGGTAGGTTTGACCCCATCTGTAAAGAAGGGCGGCGGGGGGTGCCCCCGCCGCCCGTCATTCGCGAGAGAACGTCAGCGGACGAACGTGTAGGCGATCACGCTGTAGGCGTGCCAGCCCCAGGTCGTGTCGGTCTTGACCGGGCGCACCCAGATCTTGACCTTGCCGACGGCCGGGGTGAGCAGGGCCTCCCAATCGGCCGGCAGGACCGGCAGCGTGAAGGTCGTCAGGTTGGTCTGGGAGTTCCACACGAACGAGCCGACCACGGTCTGCAGGTCGCCCGTCGTGTCGAGGGCGACGGTCATGTCGACCGGCGTCGAGCGGTCCCAGCAATCGTAGGTCGAGACGACCATCGTCCCGCTCGCGGCCGTGTAGCCGGTCGTGATCCGGGTGAAATCGTGCAGGCGCAAGGGGGCGAGGACGAGGTCCTCGACGACCCAGCGGGTGTTGGCGGCGTCCCACGTGAGCCCGGCGCAGGCGAAGAGCCAGAGACGGGCGGACCGGGCCTCGTCGACCGCCTCGATGAAGTCCGCGACGGACGTGGAACGGGCCGCGGGCTGCCCGTAGAACCACCAGCCGAAAGCATGGTCCGTGACCGCGCTGTAGAGCATGGTCCGGGTGCGGTCCCACCAGCCGAAGGTGAAGTTGTCGGCCGTGGCCGCCGTCACCAGGCCCTCGGCGTGGGCGCTGCGAACGTTGATCGTGGCCGCGACCTTGGGCGCGGCGTCGGGATCGACGAAGGTCACCTCGACCCGGAAGCCCCGGGCGATGTAGGCCAATACGGATGTGCCCGTGCCCATCGTCTGGTCATGGAAGGTCCAGACGGTGTTGCCGTCGACGAAGACGGTCTCGGAATCCCAGCGGCAGCGGTGATGGTGGTCGCCGGTCGAGAGCGCTTCCGTCCGTTTCTTCATGATGGAGAGCCAGTTGTCGCCGACCCGGCGGACCAAGCCCTCGGGGGTGAAATGGGGCAGGGTCTCGATCTCGGCCGCGTACCAGACGCGCCGGGCGTAAAGGCTGCCGTCGGCGTTCATGTTCGAGGCGACCAGGGCCGAGCCGGAGCCGACCAGGGCCCTCAGGCCCTCGAAGCTGCCGGCCGCGTTGAGGTCGGCGTCGACGTAGATGGTGTTGGCGTTGACGTTGAAGGCGATCTCGGCGCCCTGGTCCGTCTTGACGGTGAAGGTCGTCAGATCGGTGGCCGCGGCGGTGATGTCGCCGATCGTCCGGGCGAATTGGATGCTCTGCAGCCGGCGCGGCAGGGCCTTGTGCCGGACCTTGAGACTGATGGTCACCTTGCCGTCCAGATTGACGATGGACAGCGGATGGGCCAGGTCGAAGTCGACGAGGAGGTTGGTGTCCTTGCCTTCCTCGACCGTGACCGACGGGTCGAGCTCGACCGAGATCTCGCCCCGCCCGGACGGGTCGACGACCGTGACGTTGGCCGGATCGATCGTCGCGCCGTCGTCGGTGACCAGGGTCATCGTCGCCGGATCGGTGTCGATGACCAGCCGGAGCCGGTCGTACGTCCCGACGGGGATCGTGGCCTTCTGCAGGATGGTGACGACCGTGCTGAGGTCGACGAGGTTGATCTTGCCGGCGGCCGGATCGGCCGTGTCGGCCGTCCAGACGTCCGTCCAGCCGTCGCCGTGGAGGCTGACGGACTTGAGGACGACGACGATCTGCGACCATTCGTCGGTCGGGCCGTCGGTGAGAAGCAGGTTCAGGCCGCCCGTGGCGCCGGACCCGCCGCCTCCAGCGATGTTGCACGACACGACCAGCCCGAAGCCGGCCGCGGCCGCGAACGCCAGGAAACCCAGGATGAGAGATTTGAAAAGACGGTTCAAAGGATCCTCCTTAACAGGCCGGTGAAAAATGAAAGCCCCTTCCATCCGTTATCATAAGTCCGCCCCCGGCGGGAGTCAAGAGGGCTCGGCCCCGCCGGTCCGCGGCGCTTATTGTCTTTTTTTCAATCATTTCAGGAGGAAAAAGGGTCTCGCCCACGCTCCGGACGATACCCCCGGTCGCCTTCCCGTCCCTATACCCGGGGAGGGGTATTCCCGGGGGGATTTCCCCGGGCATGTGGCTAATCCCGGTGACGGCCGCCATCGCTTCCTCTGCCCCTTTAGATGCCGGGGCGGGCCGGACCTTTGCGGGTCAGGACACCTGCTGCGAAAGCAGGCCCCGCCGCAGGAAGCTGCCGGGCTCGGGGGCGGGCAGGCCCGCCTCGGCCTCCTGGGCCTCCCCGTGCTCGCGGTAGCAGGCCTGGTAGGCGGTCAGGGCCAGCTTGGCCCGGCCCTGGATGCCGCACTTAGCGTGGATCCTCTTGACGTGGGTCCGGACCGTGAGCGGCGAGATGAACAGGCTCTCCGCGATCTCCTGGTTCGTCAAGCCGAGGCCCAGGAGCCGGAACACCTTGAACTCGCTCTGGGTCAGGGAGTGGACGCTGGCCAAGGCTTCTTCCCGCTGGCGGGTCTGCTCGGTCTGGCGCTTCTTGAAAGCGTCGACGTCGTCGCTGTCCCAATACTTCTGCCACAGGAAATCGTTGACCTTGTTCTGGATGACCGAGCGGACGAAGGACCGAGGCGGAGTCCAGCCGTCGCCGAGCTTGCGCAGCGTGGTGAAAACGGCGAAATGGACATCCGAGACGATATCCTCGGCGAAAGGCAGGCTGCCCATGGCCTTCTCGACGGCGTTCCTGATCCAAGAACCGTACTCCCTCACGATCCTCTCCATCAGGGAGTTGTGCTTCTCCAGGACATCGTTCATCGTGGCCTCCAAAGCGGTTTTACCATAGCCACGGTATCAGCCGGAGATGAACCCACTGTGAAATTGAGATTAATTTTAGATTAAAATACCTGTTGATTAATTCATTTTATTTTCATAATCTATTCATCATGCGTGGCGTATACTGTTCGCATTATGGCTCAACCCGCCCACCCCGCCGGAGAGGACACCATGCGTGTTCTGGTCGTTGAGGATTCGAGACGCCTGGCCGGTATCATCAAGAGAGGCCTGCTCGAGGAAGGATACACCGTCGACAACGCCTACGACGGCGAGGAAGCCCAGTACATGGCCGAGTCGGCCCCGTTCGACCTGATCGTGCTGGACATCATGCTGCCCAAGAAGGACGGGCTCGCCGTCTGCCGCGACCTGCGGGCCAAGAACGTCAACACGCCCATCCTCATGCTCACGGCCAAGGACAGCGTCGAGGACAAGGTGACCGGGCTCGATTGCGGGGCCGACGACTACGTGGTCAAGCCCTTCGCCTTCTCGGAGCTGCTGGCCCGGCTGCGGGCCCTGCTGCGCCGCGAGGTCCTGCCCCGGGTCCAGAAGCTCCAGGCCGGGGACCTGTCCCTCGATCCCCAGAGCCGGGAGGTCTGGCGGGACGGCGGCCGCATGGACCTGACCGCCAAGGAATACGCCATCCTCGAGTACTTCATGCGCCGGCCGAACGCCGTGGTCACCCGGACGATGCTCGGCGAAAGCGTCTGGGACTACGAGTTCGACGGCATCTCCAACATCATCGACGTCTATGTGAGGCGCATCCGCCGCAAGATCGACCGGGAGGGGCAGGACAGCCTGATCCAGACCGTGAGGGGGGCGGGCTACCGGCTGCGCGTCCCATGAGCGTCCTCAAGAGCATCAAGTTCCGGCTGACCCTCTGGTACCTGATCGCCATCGCCGTCCTGCTCGTGCTCTTCGGGACGGTCGCATACTACCTCCTGTCGCGCAACCTCTACCGCAACCTGGACGAGCAGCTGCGGGCCCGGGTCATCGAGCTCGAGGGCTCGATCAAGATCGAGGGCAGCCGCGTCCAGTTCGAGCAGAAGGTCAACGAGCTGGTCATGATCTACGACGCCGACGGCGCCCTGATGCAGCGGCTCGGGCCGAACGTCGAGTTCGCCAACATCGACCGGACGGTCAAGGAGGCCCTGTTCGGCAAGAGCTCGTTCGTGTCCGCCTCGACGGCCAACGGGCCGGACGTCCGGCTCTACGCCGCGCCGTTCAACGTCGACTCGCGGACGCGCGTGGCCATCGTCGTCGGGCGCCTGCCGAACGACATCCTGGACGTCCTGGGCATCTTCCGGATGGTCATGCTCAACTCGTCGCTGCTCCTCGTGCTCCTGGCGGGGGCGGGCGGCCTGTTCCTGGCCGACCGGACGTTGAAGCCGGTCGAGCGCATCACCGACATCGCCCGGGGGATCGGCGAGAGCGACCTGAGCCGGCGGATCGACGTCGAGTCCGACGACGAGCTGGGGCGCCTGTCCCAGACCCTGAACGGCATGATCGGGCGGCTCGAGGACGCCTTCACCAAGCAGCGGCAGTTCGTGGCCGACGCCTCCCACGAACTGAGGACCCCGCTGGCCGTCATCCAGGCCGAGTCCTCGCTCGTCCTGGAGAAATCGAGGACCGAGCCGGAATACCGCAAGGCCCTCGAGCTCGTATCGCAGGAAGTCTCCTTCATGTCCGACATCGTCGGCAAGCTCCTGCTTCTCGCGCGGAGCGACGCCGGCTGCGAGCCGATGGACTACCAGAACGTCAACGTCACCGACATCCTCACGGAGGTCGCCCAGGACATCGACGTGCTGGCCCAGGAGAAGGGCCTGAAGTTCGACCTCGGTCAGATGGAGAGCCTGACCGTGAGGGGCGACCGGACCAAGCTGAAGCAGCTCTTCCTCAATATCCTCGACAACGCCGTCCGCTACACGCCTAAGGGCGGCATGATCGCCGCCTCGCTCGTCCGCCGGGACGGCAAGGCCGTCGCCTCGGTCGTGGACTCGGGGATCGGCATCGCGCCCGAGCACCTGCCGTTCATCTTCGACCGCTTCTACCGCGTGGACAAGGCCCGGACCTACGCCGAGGGCGGGACGGGGCTGGGGCTGGCCATCGCCAGCTCGATCGCCAAGATGCACGGCGGCGAGATCAAGGTCGAGAGCCAGGCGGGCGGCGGAACGACGTTCACCGTCGTCCTGCCCACGGCCGACACGCAGGCCCTGCCGTGGACGATGCCGACGCCGACCTGGACCAAAGACGGCTGACCGACAGGATAAAGGACCCGCCCGGCCGACGCCCTTCCGTTTGACTTCTTCCGCGGCCCTGGACTAATATCCCCCGCTTCTTGACGTAGAAAGGAACGCGCATGTCCAAAAAGGGTTGGCTGGTCACCATGGCCGGGCTCGGCCTCAATCTCGCCCTGGGCATTCTCTACGCTTGGAGCATGTTCAGCAAACAGCTGACGGAGTCCGTCGACGCGGGCGGCTTCGGCTGGACGCGGACCGCGGCGACCCTGCCGTACACCATCGCCATCGCCTGTTTCGCCCTGATCATGGTACCGGCCGGGCGCCTGCAGGACAAGCTCGGCCCGCGGATCGTGGCCACGGCCGGGGCCGTCCTGTGCGGGCTGGGCCTCATCGTCGCCAGCTTGGGCGCGGCCGACCGGAGCTGGCCGCTCATCGTCGGCTTCGGCATCCTGGCCGGGACGGGGATCGGCCTGGGATACGCGGCCGCGACGCCGGCGGCGGTCAAATGGTTCGGGCCGGAGAAGAAGGGCCTCATCACCGGCCTCGTCGTGGCCGGGTTCGGGCTGGCGCCCGTGTACATCGCGCCGCTGTCCAAAGCCCTGCTCGCCTCGCAGGGGATCGCCGGCGCCTTCCGGACGCTCGGCTTCGTCTTCCTGTTCGTGGCCGGGATCTCGGCCCAGTTCCTGGTCAATCCCAAGCCCGGGCAGGTCCAGAAAAGCGCCGCGCCGGCGAAGTTGAAGAAGAGGAAAGCGGCCCCGCCGCTCGCCGACGCGACCTGGCGGGAGATGGTCCGGACGCCCCGGTTCTGGTCGCTCTACGTCCAATTCGCCTGCGGGGCGACGGCCGGCCTCATGGTCATCGGCCACATCGCCAAGATCGTCTCCTCGCAGTCGGGCGGGGCGATCAAGGCCGGGTTCGTCTTCGTCGCGCTGATGGCCATATTCAACGCGGGGGGCCGGGTGCTGGCCGGGCTGGCCTCCGATATCATCGGCCGGGCCGCGGCCATGATCAGCGTCTTCCTGCTGCAGGCCACGATCATGTTCTTCTTCGACCAGTTCTCGACCACGACGGGCTTCCTCTTCGGCGCCGCGCTCGTGGGCTTCAACTACGGCTCGTGCCTGTCCCTCTTCCCGGCCACGGCGGCCGACTACTGGGGGACCAAGAACCTCGGGCTGAATTACGGCATCCTGTTCACGGCCTGGGGCGTCGGGGGCGTCTTCGGGCCCAACCTGGCCGGGATGATCGCCGACTCCACGGGCGCCTACACGGCGGCCTACCGGGTGGCGGGCGGGATGCTCGTTTTCGCGGCCTTGCTGGGCGTTCTGAGCCACATCTTCCTGACGTCGAAGCTCGACGAGCCCGCCGCGGAATAGGGGGGCCGGATCAAGGTTCCGCGGATCGCGGATCATTGAGCTTCATAGACCTATTTTTACGTAACATGGTGATTACTATGCCGATCAGAAACGTCAAGGTTACCCAGATCCAAAAACGCGTCTGCGGCATATTTTTTTGTACGGTCAATGTGGGCATGATCGAAATGAAAGCATTAGAAAGGCCATGAACATACATTCCCGAAAACGGTCTGTTGCCTGAGATCTTTCGGATCCATGAAAAAATGAAAGAATATCCGACCATCAGGAGAATGAAACCTCCGAAGTTCATGTGAGTTTGACTCGTGCCCGTTATAAACCATAAAGGGATATGCCAGAAAGCCCAAACGATCCCTAAAATTATGTTCGCGAACCAAATTCCGAATTTGTTTTCCAGAATGGGGAGAGCATAACCTCGCCAGCCGAATTCTTCCTGACCACCGCCAAGAAAGGTCATATAGATTAAACAAGGAATAAAGACCCATATGGAAGGCAACAACATCGGCAATCGTTTTTCACCCAATAATTCCGGCAAAAACCAGGCAATGAACGTGCTGCCGCCGAAACTCATTATTGGAAGAACATAAGCTTTCCAGCCGATATTGAGATCAAGAAAACTTCGCAGGTATGTTCTGGAAGAGCCTTTGCCTTTTTGCCGATGCAAAACAAAAAGGGCACCTGCAAGTGGTCCGAAAGCTCCGAGAATTATCAAAGGTAATGTCAGTATCGATATAAGCTTGCCGGGAACGGGAACGATCTTTAAGCTGCCCAGGACAAGAGGGGTCCAAAGTACCCATGACCAAATAAATGTCATCAAGAAAAAACGTAAGATGTTATTTGTTTTGTTAAACATGCGAGATGGCATATCCGTATGACGCCCAGCGTTCATGTTCACAACGGCTCGGGTTTTCGAAGCGCGTTTCTGCCCGCGTTACCGTTCGCATCACATCGGCTTCAGATTTCTATTAAGCCTGTCAATGATCTTTCCCAGCCGGGCCTGACGGGTTTTGTCGGATTTGGCATCAAGATAAAATCCGGTATATGTCCGCTGTACCGAATGCGACATGGCCAGCAAATTGCTATAGGCAGGCTCATACGGCCGAACGACCTTCTTGAACATCTGTATTTGTTCATCGTCGATAAGGGCACGTTTAGCGCTGTCCCACAAACCGTTTTTCATGGCGCATTCTACGGCTTCTAAACCCTTCCGGGCCATTAAACCCTTTCCCATAAGAATTTGAGCCAGCTTTTTGTTCTTAACAGACCATTTGCTTTTAGGCACACGCCGCGCAAAATACTTTTTATAACTATTCTCATCGAGGGATCGCATTCGTCCGTCTATCCATCCGTGACAAAGCGCCTCTTCCAGTGCCTCGGCGGCAGAGAGTGTGACAAATTTCCCTTTTTTACTGAAGAGTAACCATACGCCATCGCTCTCTGTCCCATGCTTGCCAAGCCATTCCCGGAAAGCTTGCCTATCCGTGAAAGTCAATATTGTATCCATGAGCAATCTAAAAGTTACGAGGCCGTAAGATCAACCAACAGAAGGCTTGGTGAGCGACCAATGGCTGTGGATGATCTTCCACTCGCCATTCTCGTCTAGCCTGTAGACTTCGCTGCAATTCTCTTTCCAGAGCGTTTCCCCCGAGTAAGAGTGCAGATTGTAGGTCAGAACGGCCATTGTATCGGTTGGCTGCACGACGGGATCTATCATTTCGAATCTATCCATTTTCACCTTTCCCCGCATGCTTTCATACAGATCTTTGATCTTGTCCCAACCGTCGAGCCGCCTTTCTTGGACGGGGTCGAAATAGGTGAAGTCCTTCGAATAAAGGGCGAGATAGGGAGTGGGATCGCCATTGTGCCATGCATCGAGAGCCGCTGTCTCCAAGGCGATGATCGTTTCCGCAATAGTATGATTTTTCATGATATTTTCATTAAATCGATAGTAATTGGTCATGTCAAGGAATGTTCGCGTATCCGGGTGACCTGACCCCCTCAGGGGGTCTCCGGGTGTCCCAGATTATTCTAGGAATATCAGGGAAAAGCGCGGCGTGCCTGAGAGGATTCGAACCTCCGACATTTGGATCCGGAGAACGTGCGAGTCCCGAATTATGTGGTTGATATTATGGACAATACCCCCAAAAAAAAGTGGCCCTGTGCCAATTTTGGGTCATAGCGTCTTTGCTACGGACTTCATGGGCACTCAACATTATGCAAAATGTGCGTCTCGACTGAGAGAAGCTAATTTACCCCGCTAGGCGATCGGTACCGGCCCGGGCCGCGCCGCCCGT
Organism: Candidatus Aminicenantota bacterium; assembly: GCA_041304225.1. Lineage (GTDB taxonomy): Bacteria > Acidobacteriota > Aminicenantia > Aminicenantales > Saccharicenantaceae > RBG-16-66-30. The sequence goes on along the minus strand of JBFYNT010000252.1, from coordinate 11,246 downwards.
GCGGGACCGGTTCGGTCCGGGGCCGGGCCTCATCGGTTCCCCTCCTCATTGGACGACGTCCCGGTGGCCGGGCCGAATCGATGGATGATGTGCGGGATGTTCTTCTCGAGGAGCGTCCGGTTGATCGCTCCGAGGTCCTCGTCGATGAGCCGGCCGAGCCTGGCCCGCGCCTCGCCGAGCTGCTTGACGAAGAGGTCGTAGACCTCGCGCTGCGGCGACGTCGGCGGATGGTCGGCCTCGCCGATACTCGAAGCCAGGAAGCCCAGCTTGGCGTAGAACTTGTCCGGCCAGCGCAGCTCGTCCCCCGAGCCGGTCAGCCGGACGGGAAAGAAGAAATCCTCGACCTCGACGAGCTTCTTGTCCAGCTCGCCGGCGGCCTTGACGACCGGCTCGGCCTCGGGCGAACCCTTGAGGAGCGCGGCCAGGTCGCGAAGCTGCTTCCGGACCCGCTCGGCCTGGTTGATGGCCTCGGCCGAGGCGTTCATCATGTCGTGGATCCCGACGAGGAGCCGCGTCTGCTCGGCGATGTCGGCCTCGGTGCCGGCCGTGTTCGGGTCCTTGAGGACGGTGAGCTTGCGGCTGAGCTCGAGCTTCCCGACCGTGAGCTTGACCGTGTAGTCCCCCGGCGGAACGAGCGGCCCGCCGCCGGACCGCCCCAGCGGGAAGCGCCGCCAGCCCTGCGGCCCCACCGTGACATGGGCGTGTTCGACCGCCGGCGTCCACAGCCGGACCTCGGCGGCCCGGTCGTAGCGCAGGTCCCACCAGATCCGGTTGAGGCCGGCCTTCTTGGGCACGGCGGCGCCCCGGTCGCGCTCCCGGCCTTCCTCGGCCGCCGCTTCCCCGCCCTCCGGCCTCGGCTCCGTCTTGAGCGTCCGGACCGTCCTTCCGGCGGCGTCGGTGACGGTGAGGACGACCTCGTCCTTGGGCTCGGTCTTCAGGTAATAGTTGATCGAGGCGCCGGCGGGGGGATTGCGGCCCTCGCAAGCGTCGTTGGCGACGGACGCGGGGCCGGCCACGGACTGGAAGCGGTAGGCCGGGCGTGGGTCGAAGAGGTGGGCGTCGGACGCACGGACCTCGGGCGTCATCTGTTCGATGGGGGTGATGTCGTCGAGGATCCAGAAGCCGCGGCCGTAGGTGGCCACGGCGAGGTCGCGGAAATGCCCCTGGACGGCGAGCCAGTGGGCGGGCGCCCGCGGCAGCCCTCCCTGAAGGGGCAGCCAGCTCGCCCCGTCGTCGAGCGAGACGTGGACGGCATTCTCGGTGCCGAGAAAGAGCACGCCCTCGCGGGCCGGGTCCTCACGGACGCAGTGGGCGAAGGCCAGGGGGCCTCGGGGCAGGCCGGCGGCGATGTTCTTCCAAGTGGCCCCGTAGTCGGAGGTCTTGAAGACGTACGGATCGAAATCGTTGACCTGGTGCAGGTCGAACGTGACGTAGCAGGTCCCGGCCTTGCGCCTCGAGGGCTCGATGTTGCTGACCGTGCCCCAGGGCGGGAGGTTGGGGATGTTCTTGGTCAGGTTCGTCCAGGTCTTCCCCCCGTCCCGGGTCACCTGGAGCAGGCCGTCGTTCGTTCCGGCCCAGATCTGGCCCGCCTCGAGCGGCGATTCGGCGATGGCGAAGAGCGTGCAGGCGTAGAGGGGGCTGGCGTCGTCGGGGGTGATGCCCCCCGTCCTCTCCTGCTTGGTCTTGTCGTTCGTGCTGAGGTCGGGGCTGATGACCTGCCAGCTCGCGCCGCCGTCGGCCGTCATGTGGACGAACTGGCTTCCGACATAGACGCGGTCGTGGTCGTGGGGCGAGACGCAGATGGGGAAGGTCCACTGGAAGCGGTACTTGACCGCCCCGGCCTCCCAGCCCTGGAGGCTCTCGGGCCAGACCGTGACGGCCCGGCTCTGCTTGGTCCGCAGATCGAAGCGGTCGAGCATGCCGTCGTAGTTTCCCGACCAGACGATGTTGTTGTCGACGGGATCGGGCACGGCGAAGCCGCTCTCGAAGCCGCCGACCGGGTGCCACAGACCGCGCGCGATGGACGACCCGGTCCGGCTGTTGCTGGGGCCCCGGTAGGAGGTCCCGTCCTGGCGGTTGCCGTAGACGAAGTAGGGGACCTGGTTGTCGACGTCGACGTGGTACATCTGGGCGATGGGCAGCTCGATGCCGCGCCAGGTCTTGCCGCGGTTGGTCGAGATGGCCGCGCCCTGGTCGTTGCCGACGATCATGCGGTCGGGGTCCAGCGGGTCGATCCACATGTCGTGGTGGTCGCCGCCCCAGACGTTGAACCGTTGGATGGTCTTCCCCCCGTCCTGGCTCATGTGGAACCCCGTGGCCGGGAAATAGACCTCGTCGGCGTTCTCCGGCGAGACGACGACGCGGGTGTAGTAGAGGGGACGGTTGAGGAGGGCGTGGTCGCGGTTGACTTGGACCCAGGAGCCGCCCCCGTCGTCCGAGCGCCAAAGGCCCTCGTCCTTGGTCTCGATGAGGGCGTAGACGCGGGCCGGATCGCTCGCGGCCACGGCCAAGCCGACCTTGCCGATCTCGGCCTTGGGCAGGCCGCTTCCCTCGAGCTTCTGCCAGGTCAGGCCGCCGTCGCGGGAGGCGTGGAGGCTTCCGCCCGGGCCGCCGCTCCACTTGCCCCAGGTCCGGATGAGCATCGGCCACATGCCGGCGAAGACGAGCCGCGGATTGGTCGGGTCGGCGGCCAGGTCGGAGCAGCCGGTGTTCTCGTCGACGAACAGCACCCGGTCCCAGGTCCTGCCGCCGTCGGCCGTCCGGAAGACGCCGCGCTCCTGCTGGGGACCGTAGCAGTGGCCCATGGCCGCGGCCAGGACGACGTCGGGGTCGCGCGGATCGACGACGATCCGCCCGATCCGGCCCGTCTTCTCGAGGCCCATGCGCGTCCAGGTCTTGCCGGCGTCGGTGGACTTGTAGATGCCGTTGCCGTGGGAGATGTTGCTGCGGATGAAGGTCTCGCCCGTCCCGGCCCAGACGACGTTGGGATCCGACGGCGCGATGGCGAGGGAACCGACCGACGAGACGTCCTGCCCGTCGAAGACGGGCCGCCAGGTCGCCCCGCCGTCGGCCGTCTTGAAGATGCCGCCCGAGGCCGCCCCGACGTAGTAGACGTGCGGGTCGCCCGGGATGCCGGCGACGGCGATGACCCGGTTGCCGACGGGCCCGATGTGACGGTAAGCGAGAGGGGCGAACAGGTCGGGCTTCTTCTCGGGTTCGGCGGCGGCCTTCTGGGCCGCCTTCGGGCTCTGTGCGCCGGCCGCCAGGACGAGGGCGGCGGCCGCGGCGAGGACCCACGGGGACCTGCGGACCGTGCGGTTCATGAGGACCTCCTTGGGATGGCGGAGGTGCTATTCTAGGCCAATTCGGGGGCCCAATACCAACTCCCCTTTGTCGCGACCGCGGGGGACACGGCTCTTGACATGGCGGCCCGGCCGGAGGTAGGGTTCCACTCGCCTCTCACGGACCGCGAGTGCAGGAGCGAAGACCATGATCCGATACTCGAACCTCATTTTTTTCGCCGGGATGATCGTCATGAACTACCTGGCCAATGCCCTGCCGCTGAACGGCCGGACGACCGGAGAGCTCTCGAGCGCCTACCCCAACCTTTTCACGCCGGCCGGCGTCACTTTCTCGATCTGGGGCGTCATCTATCTCCTGCTGGCCGGATATTGCATCGTCCAGCTGTCGGGCAGGGGCCGGCCGGTCGCGGAGGGCCTCGGTTGGCTGTTCGCCGTCTCCTGCCTTCTGAACGCGCTGTGGATCGTGGCCTGGCACTATGAGAAGGTGCCGCTCTCCCTGGTCATCATGGCCGGGCTTCTCATGACCCTGATCCTCATCAACCTGAAGCTCAAGGACCGGCCGCTCGGCCTGACCAAGGCCGCCTTCGGCGTCTATCTCGGATGGATCTGCATAGCGACCATCGCCAACGTCACCACGCTGCTCGTCAGAACGAACTGGAACGGCTTCGGGATCTCGCAGGAGGTCTGGGCCATCGTCATGATCGCCGTCGGGGCGGTCATCGTCTCGGCGGCCATCGTCAAGCTGGCCAACCCGTTCCTCGGCCTGGCTGTCGTCTGGGCCTTCGCCGGCATCATCCTCAAGCGCAGCCAGGATCACCTGTCTATCGTCGTAGCGGCCGCGGCCGGTATCCTGATCGTGGCCGTCGTCACGGTCCGGGCTTTTCTGAGGCGATAGCCGCCGTCGTCGTCCGAAGCCCGGCCCGGAACCGGCGGCCGTTGTTCATCTCGGGATAGGTATTTGCTGAAGATCGAGCATTATTCCGACGGGACAATGATCCGATCCGGTTATCTCTTCCCTGATGAATGCATCTTTCACCTTTGGCAGGAATGATTGGCTTACCAGGAAATAATCGATCCTCCAGCCGATGTTCTTCGATCTTGCCCCGGCCCTGTAGCTCCACCAGGAGTATCTTGCGGTGGCATCAGGATATGAATGGCGGAATGTGTCCGCCAGACCGCCATCTGTCAGGCGGTTCATTCCATCGATTTCCTCCTGCATATAACCGGCGGCCTTGTTGTAATTCTCTTTCGGCCGTGCCAGATCTATCGGCTTATGAGCGACATTCAGATCTCCGCAAACGACCAGTGGTTTGATCCTCTCGAGGTCTTTCAGATAACCGAAAAAAGTCTTGTCCCAGCCCTGCCTGAATGACAGTCTGACCAGTTCACTGCCGGAATTCGGAACATATACATTAACCAGGAAAAAATGCTCGAACTCAAGGCATAAAACCCTTCCTTCAGAATCGAATTCCTTAATGCCGGTATCTTTTATGACATTCAACGGTTCGATCTTTGAAATCACAGCCGTTCCCGAGTATCCGGGCCTTACAGCAGAATTTGAATAGACGTAGTTCCCATTCATAGTTCCAAGTGTCTCTCTGACCTGTTCATCATTGGCTTTTGTCTCCTGAAGACAGATAACGGTTGCATCCAGTCGTTCAAGATCGGCAAAAAAAGGCTTCTTCGTTATGGCCCGAATACCATTAACGTTCCAGGATACTAATTTCATTAGGATCGACCCTTCCCATCACGCAGCGAGTTTAATCCCGGCCTTTGTCGGCAGTCAATTGCGCAGTAAGCTTGTTGACCCAAGACACAGCCGTGTGGACACGGCGAGAACAAAACGGCCGAAAATCGTCCAATATCCAACCCCTTCAATGCATCTCCGCAATAATTTACGCCATCTCGTGTCGGGGTACGTCCTATCCCTATTGGCAGCGCAGGCCGTCCGGGTACCTGGCCAGGATCATCAGCGTCAGCTCGGGCGTGTTCTTCAGGAAGCCCGTTTCTGAGAAGGCCTTCTTGATGAGGTTGTAGTTCGCCTCCCAGGCATAGTCCTGGAACCGGCCGGTGACGTCGCCCTCGAGATCGGCGAGCATGTCGAGCATCTTGACCGGGGTGCCGCACGCAAAATCGAACTTCCTGAAGTCGATCGTGCGGACGCGGGGCGTCGACGCCGTCCGGAAGTGGATGACCCCGGCCTTGACGTCGTAGACGATGCGGAACTTGCTGTGCGGGAGATCGCACTTGTCGAGGATCCCGAAGGCATGGCCCACGGTCCCCAGCTGCAGCAAGGCCGTCTTGGCCACGCCGCGTTTGTTGACGATGATCAGGCCGGCCTCGGTCTCGAAATCGTAGTTCCGGCCGAAGATCCACTCCCCGTTGCTCTTGAAACAGAACGTCGTGCAGGGCCGGAGGTCGAACGGCCAAAGGACGATCGCGAGGATCGCCAGGACCAGGACGGCACGGAGCTTTCTCACGCGGTGTCTCACTGCTTTGGGGCGCGGGCCCTCACTTGTCCACGCCCACCTTGGCTCCCAGGGCGGGATCGTAGAGGTCTTCCGCGATGGCGTCCGTACGCCGCGCGGTCAGGCGGACAAAGCCCAGATATCGCCCCTGGTCCTTGTCCAGCGCCTCGGCGTCCGAGGGGAAGATGCTCTTGCCCGCGGCCGAGAGGGCCCGTTCGAAATCGCGCCAGTGACGCCAGCCGTCCGGCTGCGTGACCGCGGCGACGCTCGCCGCCATCGGGCTGCCCGACCACAGGCCGCGCCAGAACTCCGCCGTTTTGAAGCTGCGACAGGAGCTTTCCCAGAACACCTTGCCGTTCGACTGCGGCTCTGCGAGGTGGGCGGGGGGCTGCGAGCCCATCTCCTGCATGAGGCCGACCACGACGACGCCCAGCGAGCCGTTCGGGCGGACGAAGCGGGAGAGATAATCGATGTAGAGCTCGTCCGTGCCGAAGTAATGGTAGGCGTCCACGGAGACCACCGCGTCGAAGAACCCTTGCGCGAAGGGAAGCGCGTGGGCCTCGGCCTTGATCGGGCAGACCAGGTCGGCGACCGAAGCCTCGACGGCCCGCCGCCAATTGTGATCGGGACTCATCCAGAGGTCCGCCGCGTAAACCCGCACACCGAATTCGCGAGCTAAGAAAATGCTGGTCATGGCCTTGCCGCAGCCCAGGTCCAGGACGCGCATGCCGGGTTGGAGCTCCAGCGCCTCGCACAGCCATTCCATCAGCCACAGAGCGTTGGGCCCCATCTGGTTGTCCATCATCCAGTCCGGGTCGTATTTCGCCGAGCGGGGGAATTCCGGCTTGATGAGGGGGCTCGGCTGTTCGTTCATGATCATTGGCTCCTAAACGGATCCTGGCCTGAATTCTATGTCCGGACGGGCAGGTGTGTCAAAACGGAAGCCGGCAGAACTCTTCAAAGCAAGAGTTCTGATCATAAAAGCGCCGCCCGAGACTCTGTTTGAGCTATTAATCCCCTTATCCCCCTCTGTAATTAGGGGGGACTGCAGGACGGCGCTTTTGATTAGGGAATGGCGGGGCCGACGAGACTCGAACTCGCGACCTCCGGCGTGACAGAAAACCGTTTCCTGGCTAAATCCACCTCTCTCAATCCAGAAAGTTCTCAACACAATGGCCGCTGCCCTGTTAGGGGGGCAGGTCGAACTCCTCTTCACCGGATACCCCACATTCCCCCGAGAGGTAGGCCGGCAGAGATCACTTCCAGGTCATCCGGTAGATCCGGAGCTCTTTATATCCGTCCTCGTTCTCCCAGAGGGCATAAAAACGGCCTTTGCCGACCGTGGCCTTCATGCCGGTGAAATCATGGAAAACCCCGATCGGACGTTTGCCGAGGAACGCGCCGTCGGGAGCGAAAACGTCGATGATGCCCTCCTCCGCCCGGAGGCCGGATTCATAGGTCAACACATAGACCCGGCCCTCTTCATCGGTGACGAACGAGACGAAGGGCGGCATGGCATCGGGAAAATAGACCTTGGAGCGGATCGTGCTGTTCGGGGGATTCTCGAACATCTTCAGATATTCGGTCTTGAAGGATTCGGGAACGCTCACGGGATCGAAGTCCTTCAGGATCCGGCGGACGAGCCGGCCCTTGAAGTCGAAGACGTCGATCTCATAGCCGCCTTCCTGATTCCCGGTAAAAATGAGGTCTTTGGACACGCTCCACGATTGGATGTGATAGGAGCCCTTGAAACGTTCCGCCGACATTGGGTTTTCCACGGCGGAGACGTCCAGGACCTGGATGGCTTTCAGGTCCGGGCCGGCCAAGGTCACCCTGTCTTCGTAGAAGACGTCCGGATTCGGCGTGTAGATCTGGTCGAGAAGCAGCATCCGCCCGTCGCCGAGAGGCCGGACCCCCCGGTAGCTCGTCGGGATGCGCAATTCACGGCGAAAATCACCCTCCTGACCATAGAGGATCAACCGGGAGTTTCCGAGGTCGGTGACCGCGACTTCGTTGTCCGGCGTTAGGGCGAGATGGCCGATGTCCTGGACCTCGCCGGGACCATTCCCTCTCCTGCCGAAGGCGATCCGGAATCGGCCCTGGCCGTCGAACTTGAGAACGGCCTTGTCTCCCCCCCTGGGCACGGCGAAATAGATGTTGCCCTCCGAGTCCACATCGAAAAGGCCGATGTCCGTGAGCCCGGCCGCCACGACCGAGGCGTCCCTGGTATCGATCGAGCCCTCCTCGAAGAGGTCGAATGGAGGAGCGGACTCCTTGTTTCCCGCAAGAGGAAGACGATTGTGAACGATCTCCGCTCCGTTGCCATCCCTCGTTCTCTCGATCCGTTCGGTCCGGTTTGTGCAGGCCAGCGCGAATCCCAAGAGCAGGATCAACATCAGATGTTTGTTCATTTTGGCGCTCTCCACCTAGTCAGTCATGTCCGCCATCCATCGCGCGAAGATGATAGCGCCGGGGTTTGAGGTGCGTCAAGGTCAGTCTGACGCGAGATGGGAGGGTGACCTGAACCCCTCCGAGGGATCCATCTCCGTACGGCCTGACGTGCGCCTATAATCACCGAATTTTGGGTACTGGTGCCTGAACGGACGACGAGGGAAAACGCTCGATTATCAGGCGAAAATCAAGAACATAGGTGGCGGGGCCGACGAGACTCGAACTCGCGACCTCCGGCGTGACCGGCCGACGGCCTCCTCATCCGTCCTATAAGCGAACGGCTGCGGGTCAGCGGTCGCCGAAGAGTTGGATCCCGACGGACGCGGAGACCTTGAATCCGCCCAACCGGACCGGCTGAGGTCCGGCGACCTCGGAGGCGAGGTCGTCCACTTTGGCGGATAGGAGGCCGAACTTCAGGCCCAGAAAAAAGCCCTGTCCTTCCTCCGGCATGTAAAAGATGCCTCCTTCCGCCATGAGCCCCAGCTTTTTTCCTCCGACTTGAGTATCAAGGGCTTCTTCACGGAAATTCATGGCGGCCACCCCGGCTCCCGCCTCGACGCAAAAGACGGCGGAGATCCGCTGTAAATAGCCGAGGCCCGCCGTGATATAGCTCTGTTTGGCCCAGGTCTCGAAGCCGAGATCGGGCGTCGTCCCGTTCTTTTCGTACTGACCGAAGCTGCCTGTCAGGCACAATCCCTTAACGACGCGGAAGGCAACAGCCAGTTCGGGGTAGACCACCTGGTTTCCGTAGATGCTCCGGTAGGCCGTATCCGCGGGGCGTATGAGGTTCGCCCCGGCGGACAGGAATAATCGGCCCTGAGCCGAAGCCGCGGTGAGGAGGGTGAGAACACTCGTCATCGTCAAGACCAGCTTTTTCATCGTCCTTCCCTTTGCTCCGATATCAGATCGTGATGGCATTGGAGGCTCCGACCGCGTTGCCCTCGGCGTCAAGCGCCAGGACGCGGTAGGTATAGCTCACCCCCGTCTGGAGGAACGTGTCGTTATAGACCCAGGGGGAGGTGACGGTCGCGGCGTTGACTTCCCCCACGGCCGTCGGGTCACCGCCAGGGACCGTTCGATAGATCACATAGCGGGCTACGGGGAGCGAGGAGGGATTGCTGACGGTGACCGTGAGCTGCCCGTACTCCCGCTGGATGATCCAGGCCTTTTCGACCATTCTTTGGGCCGTGAGGCCCAGGAGGAGGCTGCTCGCACCTTGCGTGACAGTCACGTCCAGCGGGCTATGCGTGGCTCCCGCGGCCGTGATCCGGATGGTGCCGATCCTTGGCGAAGTCGTCGGGCTCTCGGCAAAAGCGGCGGTGATCGTCCCGGCTCCCGTTCCGCTCGAGCCCGATACGATGGTAAGCCAATCTCCCCCCGCAACGACCGCCGCTGTCCAGTTCAAGGTCCCCCCGCCCGCGTTGCTCACGGCGAACGTCGTGGTCCCGGCGGCGAAGGTCACATCCCGGCTGGCCGGGAGGACGGAGAGATCGGGGCCGGGATTGACGGTCAGGATCACGGGACGGGCCGTGTTGCCGGAGCCGTTGGTCGAGTTGGTGAACGTGACCGTGTCGTTGTAGGTCCCGGCGGTCAGCGCGTTGGCCGCCGTATTGATCGAAACCGTGACCGTGGCCGTCGCTCCGGCGGCCAGGGTCCCGGACGTGGCGGATAACGTCGTCCAGGCCTGTGTTTTCGCACTCGTCCAGCTGATCGCCGTGCCTCCCGTGTTCTGGAGCGTGTAGGCTTGGCTCGAAGGCGTGAACGGACCGCCGAAGAGGCCCGACGAGGTCAGGCCGCCGGCTGGCGTGACCGCGAGAGCGCCCGCCGTGGCCACCGTCAGGGTGACGGGGCGGGTCGTGTTGCCGGAACCGTTGGTCGTGTTCGTGAAAGTCAGCGTATCGTTATAGGTCCCGGCGGCGAGCGAGTTGGCCACGTTGTTGATCAGGATGTCCACCGTGACCGAAGCCCCGGGAGCGAGCGTACCGGAAACCACGAAGAGCGACGTCCAGGACTGCGTCTTCGCCGCTGTCCAGTTGATGTTCGAGCCCCCCGTGTTCCGGAGCGTATAGGATTGGCTCGAGGGCGTGAACGGCCCCGCGACCGTCCCCGAGGACGCGAGGCCGCCGGCCGGCGTGACCGCGAGGATCCCCGCCGCCGAAACGGTCAAGGCGACGGGGCGCGTCGTGTTGCCGGACCCGTTGGTCGTGTTGGTAAAGGTCACCGTGTCGGCGTAGGTCCCGGCGGCCAGCGAGTTGGCGGCCGAATTGATCGAGACCGTGACCGTGGCCGTCGCGCCGACGGCCAGGGTCCCGGACGCGGCCGACAACGTGGTCCAGGCCTGGGTTTTCGCGGCCGTCCAATTGATGGACACGCCGCCCGTGTTCTGGAGCGTGTAGACCTGGCTCGACGGCGTGAAGGGGCCTCCGACCGTCCCCGTAGAAGTGAGGCCGCCGGTCGGCGTGACCGAGAGAGCCCCCGGTGAGGAAATGGTCAAGGCGACGGGCCGGGTCGTGGTGCCGGACCCGTTGGTCATGTTGGCGAAGGTGACGGTGTCATTGTAGGTCCCGGCGGGCAGCGCGTTGGCCGCCGTATTGATCGAGACCGTCACCGTGGCCGTGGCGCCGGCGGCCAACGTTCCGGACGCGGACGAGAGCGTCGTCCAGGGCTGGCCGTTGGCCGCGGTCCAACTGATAGCCGTGCCTCCCGTGTTCCGGAGGGTGTAGGCCTGGCTCGACGGCGTGAACGGACCGCCGGTGAGGCCCGTCGATGTGAGGCCGGTCGCCGGCGTAACCGCGAGAACGCCCGGCGCCGTCACCGTCAGAGTGACGGCCCGGGTCGTGTTGCCGGTCCCGTTGGTCATGTTGGTGATCGTCAGCGTGTCGGTATAGGTCCCGGCGGCCAGCGCGTTGGCCGCGCTGTTGATCAGGATGTCCACCGTAACCGAGGCGCCGGGGGCGAGCGTGCCGGAAACCACGAAGAGCGACGTCCAGGCCTGCGTCTTCGCGGCCGTCCAGTTCAGGCTCGT
>JBFYNT010000251.1:0-2547 GCA_041304225.1 Candidatus Aminicenantota bacterium | reverse complement strand
CGGGCCACGAAATGATGTGCGTCATCGACGCGGCGGTCGAATCGGACCGGACCGGGCGCTGGGCCGCGGTCGGCAAATAGCAGCCCCCGCGCGTCAGCGCTTGCTATTTTCCGTCGCCAGCAGGGCGAGGCCGACGGCGACCGTCGCCAGCTTGCGGATCCGCCGGATGAGCCCCACGCCGAGACCCGCGCCCGCGGAGTAGCCCAGGCTCCGAAGGATGAGGATATGGGCGCCCTCCATGACCCCGAGGTGGCCGGGGATGACGAATAGCGAGGTGTTGACGATGCTGACCCCGGCGGTGATGAAGACGGATGGGAGGAAGCCTGCCGGCGTCCCGAGGACCTTCAAGACGATGTAGACCTCGCCCGCGCCGAGAAATCGGGCCGCGAGGTGCAAGGCGGCCGCGAGGAAAGTCCGCGCGTCGAGGTTGGCGTAGACGAGGCGGAGGTTGCGGTCGAGATCCCGGATGACGTCCTCCTTCCGGGCGACGAAACGGCCGACGACGGGAACCGCCTTGCCGAGGCGATCCAGCGTCCAAAGGGCTCCCTTCCTCTGCAGGATGATCAGGCCGGCGACGCCGATGGCCGAACCGCCGAGACAAACCGCCGCCGCGACGTCCATCCAGCGGGGCAACTCGACGAAGAGCAGGCTCAAAAGGAACCCCGTCGCGAGGAATAGGATCCCCGAGGCGAACTCGATCGTCTTGTCGACGAGCACGCCGGGTATACCCTCCGCCAAGGGCGCGTGCCGCCGTATGAGAAAAGCCCGGGCGGCGTCGCCGCCGACGCTGGCCGTCGGGATGAGGACGTTCAGGGTGTCGCCGATGATCTTGGCCCGGAAGAGCCGGACGAGCGGGACCGGCCGGAAATGGGCGGCCTGGATGAGGGACCAGGCGCAGGCCTGGAGAAAGAGCCAGGCGAACGCGAGACCGATGATGGCCGGGAACCAGGGCCCGAAGCGGCCGATCTGGGCGAGGACGGTGCCGATCCCGATCTTCAGCAACAGGTAGGCCAGGAGAAGGAAGCCCACACCGCTCAGGAGGGTTCGGGCCGGCTTCCCGGCCAGACCGGACGTCGTTGCCGCGTTCGTCCGTTCGACGAGGCCGGCCGCGATGGCCGCTTCGGCCTTGGCCAGGGCCGCTTCGTCGTCGACGTCGATCCAGAACAGGTCCCCGCTCGTCCAGGTCCGCGCCTTGCCCTTCGCGGCGAGCGCCCGGATGCCGCCGGAGAGCGTGAAGTCGCCCTTGGCTTGGCTTTCCTCGAGCGCCTCGAACAGGGCCGGCGTGCAGAGGAAGACCCCCGTGTCGAAGGCGTTGTAGTCGGGGATGTGCTTGCCGATGGCGGCGATATGGCCGTCCTCGTCGCGGACCCGGGTGACGTCGTCGAGGTCGACGTGCGGGTGCCCTTCGGTCCGGCGGTCCACGGCCAGGACGATCTCGCCGCCGCCGACGTCGCAGCCGGCCAGGCCCTCGAGCAGGCGGGGATCGACGACGTGGTCGGCCATCATCAGGAAGAACCGGTCGCCGGCCAGGCTCCGGGCTTTCAGGACGGAGAGGCCGTTCTCCTTCTCCCAGTCGTCGTTCCGGACGGTGTCGATCGCCAGCCCTTCCGCGGCGGCCCGGGCGGCCAAGTGGGCCTCGACCGCGTCGCCCGCGTATCCGGTCACGACGACGAACCTCCGGACGCCGGCCAGGCGGGCGGCGTCGATGGCCCGGTCGATGAGGCGCTTCCCAGCGACTGCGAGGAGAGGCTTGCTCGGGGCGCGGCCGGACAGCCGGCTGCCGCGTCCGGCGGCGATGATGACGCACGTCGCGGGTGCTGTCACGCGTCGCGCTTCCTGGCCTTGACGACGAGGGTCAGTCCCCCAGGCGCGGCGGGACGGCGCTTCCGGCCCCGCAGCCGCCGGGCGGCGGCCCAGACGGCCCCGAGCCCCATGTATCCTAGCGTGCGAACGGGGCCGAGGACGCGGGGGAACCGGTCGAGTGCCCAGGACATCCGGACCAGGGCCAGGGCGAAAGGCGAGTCCATGACGAAGCCCATCTCTTCGATGTCGAATCCGGCCCGGTCGAGCTTGGCCCGCACGACGTCGGGGGTGTAGAAGGTGTTCACGGCATAGCGTTTCCGGTGCCGCTCCCTCTCCTCGGATCTGATCCCGGGATTGGAGAGGCTATCGGCCGAGAAGGCGAAGCGCCCGCCCGGCTTCATGGCCTTGGCGACGTTACGCATGACCCGCTCGTCGTCGCCGAGATGCTCCATGACGCAGAGACTGAGGGCTTTGTCGAAGGCGCCGGCCGGGAGATCGGCCCGCTCGGCGTCCATGGCCAGGAATTCCGTTCCTTCGCCCGCATAGTGCCGGCGGGCATAGGCTAGCCGCTTATCGTGGAGGTCGATCCCGGTGACCCGGGCTCCCGTACGGCTGATGCGCCAGTCGTAATAGCCGTCGCCGCAACCGACGTCGAGGATCCTCTCCCCTGCCCCGGGCTCGAGCCAGCGCAGGACGACGTCGCATTCCTCGGCCCGGCGGAAATTGAGGCAGATCGGAAGAGCG
>JBFYNT010000250.1:0-17106 GCA_041304225.1 Candidatus Aminicenantota bacterium | reverse complement strand
GGCGGTAAAACAACTCGCTCGGCTTGCGCTAAGCCTCGCTCAAACACGTTTTACCGGTTTGCCGGCAAACGTCCCTCGTCCGCCACGCGGTCCGGCTGAACTTTTCCAATGTCGGATTCGGCCGCCCTCCTCGCCGCTCTGATGCGGCCTCCTCTGGGAACAACCGTACGCGGGGCGTGTTCCTTCATCCGCCGTCCCCAGTCCCGAGGCCGCGTCCTCATCCCCCCATCGCCCGCGGGCTCACGTCGAGGACCCCCCTGACCATGATCTTCAGCGGTCGTCTCGCCCCGGGGGCTCGACATTTCCACTCCAGGGGTAGTCTTAAGGGGGGAAAATGGAGAAATCAGGGGGGAAACGTATTGACACGCCCCCCTCATCAGGGTATAAGATGGGCGGAACAAAGCGCCCCGCCGCCGGCTCCAAGGACGGAAGGCGCGACCGACAAGGAGGCTCGATGAAAAAGCTGCTGATTTACTCGCTCGCTATCATCCTCGTGTTCTCGTTCGCCGTCGCGTGCAAGAAGAAACCCAAAGAAGTCCCCCCGCCCCCGCCCCAGACCCAGGAACAGCCCCCGGTCGAAAGAGTCGAGGCCCCCGTCGTCCAGGAGCCCCAGCTCAGCGAAGAGGAGCTCCTTCTCCAGAAGTCGCTCGACCAGATCAACCGCGAGAAGCCCCTCGGAACGATCTATTTCGACTACGACCGCGCCGTCGTCCGCGACGACGCCCGGGCCACGCTCGACGGCAACGCCGGCTGGCTGAAGAAGTTCCGCACCATCAAGGTCCTCGTCGAAGGCCACTGCGACGAGCGCGGCACCGAGGAATACAACCTGGCTCTCGGCGAGAAGCGGGCCAAGGCCGCCCAGGATTACCTGCTGTCGCTCGGCATCGCCTCCGACCGGCTGAAGATCATCTCCTACGGAAAGAGCCAGCCGATCAATCCCGGCCACGACGAAGGCGCCTGGCAGATGAACCGGCGCGCCCAGTTCCTGGTCATCGAGAAGTAAGCCTTGCGCCGCGCGAGTCTCGGGGCCTTCTTCCTCGCCGTCCTCGTCCTGGCCTCGGCCGGGCAGGACAAGAGCAAGAAGGCCTACGAGCTCGTCTACGACGACGTCCAGGTCCTCAAGCAGCAGCTCCAGGACCTCAGGGCCCGGATCGACCGGAACGCCGAGGAGATCCGGGCCGTCCAGGACCAGCTCAAGGCCATCGCCGATCTTGTCCGCCAGGCCCTGGCCGGCCAGTCCGGGAGCCAGGAGGGCCTCCGGGCCTTGCCCGCCCAGTACCAGGACATCGTCCGCAAGCTCGACCTGCTGACGCTCGAGGTCCAGCGGCTCGCGGCCGACCAGATCGCCCGGACGGCCCCGGCCATCCCGGCCGCGGCCGCCGGAACGGAAGGGAAATCGGAATCGCCGCCGGCGGCCAAGACGCCCCCCGAGACCAAGCCCCAGCCGGCCCAGGCGGCCCCGGTGCCGGCCCCGACGATGTCGCCGCAGGAAGCCTACTCCGTGGCCTACAACGACTACCTCAAGGGCAACTACGACCTGGCCATCGACAGCTTCAAGCTCTACCGCCAGCAGTTCCCGGAGAGCCCGCTCGCCGACAACGCGCTCTACTGGATCGGCGAGTGCCGCTACAGCCAGAAGAAGTTCGAGGAGGCCATCGACGCCTTCGACGAGCTCATCGTGGCCTACCCCCAGGGCGACAAGGCCGCCGCGGCCCACCTCAAGAAGGGCCTGAGCTTCATCGAGCTCGGCCGCAAGCCCGAGGCGCTGGCCGCCCTCAAGCTGCTCGTCGCCAAGTACCCCCTCGAGGAAGAAAGCCGGATCGCCCAGGACAAGATCAGGGAGCTCAACGAAAAATGAGAGACGTCAACAGTCTGAACAAGGTCATCCTCGTCGGCCGGCTCGGCGGCAAGCCGGAGATGCGCCGCCTTCCCCAACAGGACCGGTGGGTGGCCTCGTTCACCATGGCCACCAACGAACGGCTTTTCAATCCCACGACGCGGGAATCCTCCGACCGGACGGAGTGGCACCGGATCAAGGTCTTCGGCAAGCTGGCCGAGTTCTGCGACAAGTACCTCGCCCAGGGCCGCCAGATCCTCCTCGAAGGCAAGCTCCGGACCCGGAGCTGGCAGGACAAGGACGGGAACAAGCGGACGACGACGGAGATCGAGGCCATGAACATCGTCCTCCTCGGCAAGCGCGAGGAGAGCTCGGCCACATCGGCCGACACGACCGACCTCGACGCGGCCTACGGCCGCGGCGGCGCCCGCGGCGGCGGGGCCGCGGAAGAGGACTTCCCGGCCGGCGACGAGGGCGGCGGCCCCGGGGGCTCCGGCGGCCCCGACGACGACATCCCCTTCTGACCCGTGAGCGACAAGATCCCTCCCGAGGCCGGCTACGAAGCCGGCGTCATCGAGGACGTCCGGCCTTGGGGCCGGTTCCGCCGTTTTCCCCACCGGGACATCAGCAGCGTCAAGATCATCACCGTCGAGCCGGGCGGCCGCCTGTCCCTCCAATACCATGAAGGCCGGGCCGAGTTCTGGGTCGTCCTCGACCCGGGGCTCGAGGTCACGCTCGGCGACCGGGTCTGGCTCGCGGCCCCCAACGAGGAGTTCGTCATCCCCCGCGGGGCTCCCCACCGGGTCCGCAACGTCGGAGACAAGCCGGCCCGGATCATGGAGCTCTGGCTCGGCCCTTCGTCCGAAACGGACATCGTCCGCCTTTCGGACGACTACCAGCGCAAATAAGAAGATCGTCCCCCCAGGGGACGATCCCTCTTCCCTTTCCTTCATTTTCAAGAAATTGCCCTCCGGGCAGCTCATTTCGTCTAACATTTCCGGGATTCCCTCTCGAGGCGGGCGAGCGGCAGGGAGCGAAGTCTGCGGAGCGACCATCAGCGCCGCCCCGGAGCGACCCGGAGGGGCGGTGCTGGGAAATATCGGGAAAGAGCACTTCCTCAAGAGATTTCGCAGGACCGGTACTCCGGGTTCTCCGTCCCGGTCCTGCCTGGTCCGCTCCCCGGAGTCCGCTCCCCGTTGCGAGCGAAGCCGGAGAGAGGGAACTCCCGGAATCCGGAGGAGCGCCTATTTCTTCGTGGCCGCTTCGAGGGGCTGGCCGGTCAGGAACACCTGGGGATGCCGGAGGAGGATCTCCTCGACCACGTACTCCTCGATCTGCTGGGCGCTGCGGAGCTTCAGAGCCTCCTCGGCGATCCGCTCCGCCGTCCGGGCCTCGATCGACCGGAGGGCCTTCTTGACCCGCGGGATGAAGATCGGATTCATGCTGAAGGTCCGCAGGCCGAAGCCCATCAGGACGATGGCCGAGAGGGTGTCCGCGGCCATCTCGCCGCAGACGACGACGTCCTTGCCCGCGCTCCGCGCGGCCTGGATGACCGACCGGATGAGCTTGAGGACGGCCGGGTGGAACGGCTTGTAGAGGTGGGTGACGGCTTCGTTGGCCCGGTCGACCGCGAGGTAGTACTGGATGAGGTCGTTCGTCCCGATGCTGATGAAGTCGACCTCCTTCAGCATGACGTCGGCCAGGGCCGCCGCGGCGGGCACTTCGATCATGACGCCGAGCGGGATGGCCTCGTCGAAGGCCTCCCCGCTCCGCCGCATCCCCCTCTTGACGTCCTCGAAGACGTCCTTGACCTCGAGAACCTCGTCGACCTCGGTGACCATGGGCACGAGGACGCGGAGGTTCTTGGCGACGCTGGCCCGCAGGATGGCCCGGAGCTGGACGCGGAACAGGTCCTTGTGGCGCAGAGAAAAGCGGACGGCCCTCAGGCCCAGCGCCGGATTGGGCTCCCGTTCGATGTTGAGCTGGGGCAGGCTCTTCTCGCCGCCGATGTCCAGGGTCCGGATCGTGACCGGATGGGGCGCCGCGCCGCGGGCCAGGCGGGAGTAGATCTCGAAGTGATCCTCCTCGGTCGGGAGGGACTCCCGCCGGAGGTAGATGAACTCGGACCGGAAGAGGCCCACCCCCTCCGCTCCCATGGACTGGGCCAGCGCGATCTCCTCGGGCAGCTCGATGTTGGCCTGGGGGACGAAACGGACGCGGTCGAGCGTCTCCGACTTGAGCTTGGCCGTCTTCTGGAGCTCCCGGCCGTAGTTCTCGTACTTCTCCTTCTTGGCCTGGAACTCGCGGCGCACGGCGGGCGGCGGATCGATGATGACCTCGCCGTCGGTGCCGTCGACGATGAGGAACTCGCCCTCCCGGATCTGGCGGGTGATGTCGCGCAGGCCGAGGACGGCCGGGATGCCGAGGGACCGGGCCAGGATGGCCGTGTGCGAGGTCTGGCCGCCCATGTCCAGGGCCACCCCGAGCGTCAGCTCCCGGCTCAGCCGGAGGGCGGCTTCGGAGGGCAGGAGCTCGTGGGCGACCAGGACGTGCTCTTTCTGGGGCGGCTTCTCCTTCTCGCGGCGGGCCTCGAGGTTCCGGTAGACGCGCTTGAGGACGTCGGAGACGTCCGATTTGCGCTGGCGGAAATAGTCGTCGGTCAGGGATTCGAACAGGTTCTCGAACCGCGCGTTGGCCTTGGACAGGGCCCACTCGGCCCGGGCTTTCTCCTCGCGTATGACGCCCTCGAGGCCGCCGACGAGGGCCGGGTCCTCGAGGATGAGCAGATGGGCCTCGAAGATGAGGGAGCTGTCCGGGCCCATCTTCTCCCGTACGCCTTCCTTGACCTTGATCAGGTCCTGCCGGGTGCGGTCGAGGGCCTGGCGGAGGCGCTTGATCTCGTCGGGGACCTGGTCCTCGCCGATGATCTCCTTGCGCGAGGTGAAGACGACCCGCTTGGACAGGAGCGCCTCGCCCATGGCGATGCCGGGCGAGACCGCGATGCCCCGCAGGCGCCTCACATCCGTCACCGCGTCACTCCTTCTCGTCGAAGCGGTTGGCGATGAGCTCGGCCAGGGCGGTCATGGCCGCCTCCTCGTCCTTGCCCGAGACCAGAAGACGGATGGACGTGCCCTGGGTCGCGGCCAAGGTCAGGATGCCGAGGATGCTCTTGCCGTCGATCTCGTCGCCGTCCTTGACGATCTTGACCGACGCGCCGAAGCGGTTGGCCAGATTGACGAACTTGACCGCGGCCCGGGCGTGCAGGCCCAGCTTGTTGCGGATGGTGACGGTCCGGTCGAGCATGGAGGGATCACTTCGTCCGGGCGCCGAGCAGGGCGCTGACGAGGTGGACGTTCTTCTTGCCCTGGTCGACGACCTTCTTGGCCACGTCTTTGAGGTTGTTGTTGCGCTGGAGGGAGACGAACTTGATGAGCATGGGCAGGTTGACGCCGGTGATGATCTCGACGTGATTCTCCTTGAAGAAGCTGAAGCTCAGGTTGGACGGCGTGCCGCCGAACATATCGGTGAAGATGACCACGCCGCTCTTCTGGTCGACCTTCTTGAGGCTCTGGTTGATCTTCCTCTTGGAATCCTCGACGTCGTCGTACCAGCCGATCGAGATGGCCTCGATGTTGGGCGCCTCGCCGAGGATGATGGTCAGGGCGTTGAGCAGCTCCTCGGCCATGCGGCCGTGGCAGACGATGATGCCGCCGATCATGGGTCGTTCGTTCTCCCGGTCAGTGCGCCATTGTACGACAAAGCCGCTTATTTATAAAGGTCCCGGTGATAAATCCGGACCTCGCAGGGCCCTTTTTTGAGGTGGGCCCGGAGCTCCTCGGCCACCACGACCGAGCGGTGGCGGCCTCCGGTGCAGCCCACGGCGACGTTGACCGTCGTCTTCCCCTCCCGGGCGAACCGGGGCAGGACGAAGTCCAGGAGGCCGCGCAGCCGGGCCAGGAAGGGCTTCGTCCCGGGCGAGGCCAGGACGTACCGGCGCACGCCCGGCGCCTTGCCGTTGCGCGCCCTCAGGCGCTCGATGTAGAAGGGGTTGGGCAGCAGCCGGGTGTCGAACACGATGTCGGCCTCGAGGGGCAGGCCGTGCTTGTAGCCGAAGCTCGTCAGGACGACCTGCGTCCGCGGCCGCTTGCGCCGCAGGACGCGCTCGGCGATGAGGTCCTTGAGCTGGTAGATGTTGAGCCCCGAGGTGTCGACGACGTCGTCGGCCATGCGCCGGATGCCGGCGAGGCGCTTCCGTTCGAGGCGCACGCCCTCCAGGATGGGCCGGCGGGGGGCCATGGGGTGGGGCCGCCGGGTCTCGTTGAAGCGCTTGGCCAGGGCCTCGTCCGCGGCCTCGAGGAAGATGAGGCGGACCGGGGCCCTCTTCCGGATGTCGCGGAGGACGGCCGGGAAGTCGGCGAGGAAGCGCGGCTCGCGGATGTCGACGACCAGGGCGGCCCGGTCGATCTCGACCTTCTTCCGCAGCCACAGGTCGACGAAGCTGCCGATGAGCTTGGCCGGCAGGTTGTCGACGCAGTAGTAGCCGAAGTCCTCCAGGGCCCGGCTGACGACGGTCTTGCCCGAGCCCGACAGGCCGGTGACGATGAGGAAGCGGTTGTCCGGGGCGGCTTTGGTCATGGCGCTTCTCACGTAAGGACACGGTCCAGCCGGCGAATGATCTCGTCCGGCGCGCTGTAACCCTTCTGGCGGAGGATATGGACCTTGCAGGCGATCTCGATCAGCGTGGCGATGTTGCGGCCCGGGGCGACCGGGATGGCCAGCTGGGGGATCTTCTTGCCCAGCAGAAGCATGTCGTCCCCCGACTTGAGCCCGAGGCGATCGACCTCGTAGCCGCGCCTCCACTTCTTCAACCGGACGACGAGGTCGACCCGGGCCTGCTTGGCGATCGAGCGGGGCCCGAAGATGGCCCGGATGTTGATGATGCCGAGGCCCCGGATCTCCATGAAGTTCCGGCTGAGCGCCGGGGCCGAGCCCCACAGCTCTCCCCCGGGCGTCACCCGGACCTGGACGACGTCGTCGGCGACGAACTGATGGCCCCTGGCGATGAGCTCCAGGGCGCTCTCGCTCTTGCCGATGCCGCTGTCGCCGAGGATGAGGGTGCCCAGGCCGAACATCTTGAGCAATCCGGCCGATATGGTCGTCTGCTCGACGGGAGGGACGGTCGCGGGGGCGGCGGCCGGCTTTCTAGCCACGGCCCTTGTCCTCCTCGATCTTCAGGGTCTTGAGAACGTCGGCGGAGGTCGGCGCTTTGAGCAGCTTGGAGGCCAGGGTCCGGGAGCTTCGCGTCAGGGCGGCGATCGCGGCCAGGAGGCGGAGCCCATCGCCGGGCGAATCCTCGGGCGAGACGAGAAGGAAGAAGACGTGCGAGAGCTTGCCGTCGCCGGCCTCGAAAGAGACGCCGTCGGGCGACAGCCCGAGCGCCAGGGCCGGCGACCGGAGCCCTTTGGCCCGGCAGTGAGGCACGGCCACCCCGAGGCCGATGGCCGTCGTCCCGAGCTCCTCCCTCTTCAGGAGCCTTTCGAGGAGCGCTCCGTCGAGCTCGGCGCCGCGCCGGGATTCGAGCCGTCCGGCGAGCTCGCGGAGGACCCCCGTCCGGTCCCGGGCTTCGAGCCGGGGCAGGACCAGGTCCTCGTCGAGGAGGGCGTGGAGCTTCATTCGGGCTCGACCAGTCCGTAGTGGCCGTCCTTACGGCGGAAGAGGACGGCCCAGCCCTCGGAGCCCTCGCGGCGGAAGAGGAAGACCTCTTTGTTCTTGACGTCGAGCTGGACCATGGCCTCCTCGAGCGACATGGGCTTGAGCGAATAGAAGGCGCTGCGGACGACGCGCTTCTCCGGCTCGGGGGCCTCGACGGCGGGGGTCAGGGCCTTGCGCTGCCGGCCGCCGCGCCGCTTCTTCTCCCGCCACTTGGCCCGCTCCTTGCGGATGCGCTTCTCAAGCGTGTCGAAGGCCTCGTTCAGGGAATTCCTCATGTCCAGGGTCTCCTCGGCGACGACCAGGCCGCCGCCCCGGGCCCTGAGGTTGATCTCGGCCTTGTGGCGGTTCTTCTGGACGACCAGGATGATGTTGATGTCCAGGACGTCGTCGACGAGGTTCTTCAGCCGGGCCAGGCGCGTCTCGCAATAGGCCTGGATCTCGGGCGTCAGGGCCGACTGCCGGGCCGTATAGTGGACGTTCATTTCTTATCCTCCATGGCGGACTTCCTCTTGCGGATGTGGGACGGCTCGATCCTGAGCTGGTTGCGGTATTTGGCGACCGTGCGCCGGGCGATGTGCAGGTCCTCGCGGGCCAGCAGCTCGCCGATCTCGATGTCGCTCAGCGGATTGTCCCGGTCCTCCCCTTCGACGAGCTTGCGGAGCTTGTCCTTGACCTTGAGGGAGGAGACGTCCTCGCCGTAGCTCCCTTGCAGGGACTTGTGGAAGAAGTACTTCAGGGAGAAGACGCCCCGCGGCGTCATCATGTGCTTGTTGGCCACGACCCGGCCGACCGTGGACTCGTGGACCCCGATGTCCTGGGCGATCTCCATCAGCGTCAGGGGCTTGATGTAATCGATGCCCTTCTCGAAGAAGTCCTTCTGCCGGTCGACGATGAACTTGGCCACCTTGTAGATGGTCTGGTTCCTCTGGTTGAGGCTGCGCATGAACCAGATGGCCTTCTTCAGCCGGTCGTTGAGGAACCGGTAGGCCTCCGGTTCGCCGTCCACGGCCTTGGCCAGGAGCTGGCGGTAGAAGCCGCTGAGCCGGAGCTGGGGCAGGCCCTCGTCGTTGACGACGACCTTCCACTCGTCGGCTTCGCGGCTGACGACGATGTCCGGAACGACATACGCCGTCCGCTCCTCGCTGTACTTCCGGCCGGGGGCGAAGTCGAGGCCCCGGATGAAGTCGATCCGCGACCGGACCTCGGCCATCGGGACGTTGAGGACGCGGGCCAGCTGGGCGTAGTCGGACTTTTCGAGCAGGGCCCGGTGCTGGGTGACGATGGCCCGGGTCATCTCGTCGCCGATCTGGAGGTTGTCCATCTGGGCCAGCAGGGCCTCCGGCAGGTCCCGGCTGCCGCAGCCGACGGGGTCGAAGGTCTTGATCTTGGCGCGGACGGCGTCGACCCGCTCCGGCGTCGTCCGGTTCAGGCGGGCCAGCTCTTCGACGCTCGACTCGAGGTAGCCGGTCTCGTTGATGTCCCCGATGATGTTGGTCGCCAGCTCGCGCTCCTCGGGATCAAAGAAGGTCAGCGAGGCCTGCCAGTTGAGATGGTCCCAGAGCGAGGGCGTCCGCGACAGCGTGTTCTCTAGCGAGATGGCCTCGCGGGTCTCGCTGAAGTGGGGGCGGAAGCCCTCGTCGAGGTATTCCTGGAAGCCGGAGAGGACGTCCGTGGTCCGGCCGTCGCCGGCGATCTTGGATTCCGTCGACTCGAGGTTCAGCCCGTCGAGCAGGCCGTTCCGGTTCCCGACCCCGGCCTCCTCGGCGGCCACGGTCTCGCTGTCGCGGGGCGCGGCCTCCCGGGCCTCGCCGGCGATCTCGATCATGGGGTTCTGGGAGAGCTCCTCGTCGATGACCTCGATGAGCTCGAGGTTGGTCAGGGGCAGGAGCTTGATGGCCTGCTGGAGGGCGGGGGCCAGGATGAGCTTCTGGACCTGCCGCTGGTCGAGCCTCTGTTTTAGTGACATGGTCCTCTATTATCTATAGACGGAACTCGTCGCCCAAATAGCTCTTTCTCACCGCCTCCGAAGAGACGATCGCCGCCGGCCGCCCCTCTTCGAGGACCCGGCCGGCCTCGAGGATCGCGGCCCGGTCCGTGATCGCCAGGGCCTCCCGGACCGCGTGGTCCGTCAGCAAGATGCCGATCCCCTTGTCCCGCAGGCCCCGGATGATCGCCTGGAGGTCCCGGACCGACAGGGGGTCGATCCCCGTGAACGGCTCGTCGAGCAGGAGGAAGCCGGGGTCCAGGACCATCGCCCGGGCGATCTCGAGGCGGCGCCTTTCGCCGCCCGAAAGGGTCAGGGCTTTGGCCCCGGCCAGCCTTTCCAGCCCGAATTCCTCGAGGGCCTCGCTCACCCGGGCCGCACGGGAGGCCGCCGGCGCGGGCCGCGTCTCGAGGACGGCCATCAGGTTCTCGGCCACGGTCATCTTGCGGAACGCAGACGGCTCCTGGGGCAGAAGGACCAGGCCCTTCCTCGCCCGGAGATACATCGGCCGGTCCGTGACGTCCTCGCCGTTGAGGAAGACCCGGCCCCCGTCCTGGGGGACGAGGCCGAGGATCATCGCGAACGTGGTCGTCTTGCCGGCCCCGTTGCGGCCCAACAGGCCGACGATCTCGCCCTGCTCGACGCTGACGGAAACCTTGTCGACGACCTTCCTACCGCCGTAGCTTTTTTCGAGTTCGACCGCTCTCAGAGAACCCTTCATGGCTCACGATCGGATGACGGTCGCCGTTCTTCCCATTCCCTCATTCTCGAGAAAAATCTTATCATCGGCCAAGTCGAAAGTCAATTTATCGCCCTTGGCGGCGCCCCCCTTGCCGTCGGTCAGGACGGGCTTCCCGGTGAGGACCAGCCGGCCGGTCGCGGCCTCATAGGAGGCGGCTTCCGCCAGGCCCTCATAGCGGCCTTTGGCGACCACGACCGCCCCCTTGGCCAGGAACGACTCGAAGCCCTGGCCCGCGCGGCCGAAGACGGCCGAGACCATCCCGGCCTCGAGCCTGGCCTCCGGGAGCCGGACAAAGGCCCGGCCGGCGAGAAGGAGGGTCCGCGAAACGGAAGCGAAGGACATCTCCCCGCCCCCGAGCTCGATCGGGCGTCCGGCGGAAGGCCCGCTCGCGGCGGCCGTCCGAACGACCCGGACCCCGCCCCGGCCGCGCATCTCACCCGTGTCGCCGAGAAGCTCGATCTCGTCGGCCCGCAGGGTGTCCGTTCCCTGGCTCGCGAGAACGCGGCCGGTGAAGAGGGACGTCGCGACGTCGCGGCGGATCTCCAGCGCGTCGCTCGAGACGGCGACATCCTCCTGAGGGGAGAAGAACCCGACCGCCCGCCGGCCCTCTTCTTTTTTGAGAAGGCAGGCGACGCCGCCGGCGGCCAGGACCCGGCCGCCGCCCGAAGCGACCAGGATCTCGGGCGCTTCGATCCGCGCTTCGGCGGAATCGGCGACGGCGGGACGTCCGGTCCGGCCGCGGATCCCGAGGACACCGGCCGCGTCGAATTCCGCCTCGTCCCCTTCGAGCGTCCGGCCGGGCCGGCCGGCTTCCGCGAGCTCCGCCCGGACGCCGCCCGAAGCGGACCAGGTCGGGAGGCCGCGCGTGCGGTCGAAGCTCAACAGCGCCTTGGGGGCGAGCACGGTCTCCGTCCGGTCCGGCGCGGACCGGTAAGAGAGGCGGGAACGGCCCGTTGTCCGGATCGTCCCGAGGCCGAACGGGTCGCGGGCGAACCAGACCTCGATCCGGTCGGCGCGGATCTCCCCGCTTTCCCCGCCCGGCGTCCCTTCCCTTTGGAAGCCCACCTCCGCGGCCGGTTCGAGGACGGCGGACTCGAGGGACGACCCGTCCTCCGCGGCGACGAACTGAACGGCCTCCGACGCGGCCTTGAACCCCGCGCCTTCGAGGGCCGCCCGCCCTTCCGCCCGGCCCAGGCGGCTCCGCCGGTCGAAGACGAAGGAATCCCCAGAAAGGGTTAGGCCGCCGCCGTTCCCGGGCGCCGCGATAAGCCCGGCCCTGAACCCGCCGCCGAGCCGGACCTCGTCCCGGCTTTCCGCGTAGAAGACCTCCTTCGCCTGGCCGGACATCGCTTTCGAGGCGAACCGCCCGCCGGACTTGGTCCCGAAGGTCCCTTCGGCCTTGTCGTAGGCGAACGACTGGCCCTCGAGGACGACGCCCCCGGCCTCGACACGGACCCGTCCGGAAACGTCGAAGCGGCGCGCGTCTTTGTCGTAGGCGACCTCGTCGGCGGTGAGCCGCGAGGCGATCTCGCCGGCGGGCCCGTATTGGACCACCTCGACCGCGCCCCGGAGATGGTTGCGGCCGTCCGGCCCGAGGAAGAAGGTGTCGCCGCGGACGGCGGCCGCGAGCTTCCCTTCCTTGTATTCTTCGTGCCGGACCCGCTCCTTGCGGTCGACCGCGCGATCGGCGGGCGGGGGGGCGAGGGAGGGCGGCGGCGGCGTCCCTCGCCGTCCGGCGACGCGAACGGCCAGGACCGCCGCCACCAGGAGCAGGGCGGCCGCCGCGGCGAACGCGGCGTACCTCGCCGGTCCGGACGCTCTCTGGGCGCTCATCGTCTCAGATCTTCAGGTCTTCGATGGACAGGTTGGTCTTTGGCTCGCCGAGGTACTCCGAGGTCATGATCGAAAAAGCGACGCTGACCCGGCTGCCCCGGCGCATGACGTGCCGCCAATCGGCCTTGTCCCAGGCCAGGGCCTCGAGGACCCGGCCGTTCTGCCGGGCCAGGAACTTGAGGTGCTTGCCCTGGAGGACCTTCGGATCGCTGAGGACCTCGACGTTGTCGGCCATGAACAGGGGCTTGGGGTTCCCGACGCCGAAGGGGACGAGACGGGCGAAGACCTCCATAAAGCGCTCGTCGAGCGCGGCGAAATCGAGAGGTCCGTCGATCTTGATCCGCCGCTGCAGGCTCTCGGCCGGGATGCGCGCCTCGGCCAGAGGGTTCAGCGTGGCCCGGAACTCGGCCATGCGATCCGTCGGCAGGGTGCACCCGACGGCCAGGCGGTGCCCGCCGTAGCTCAGGAAGAGGTGCCGGCAGTCCTCGAGGAGGTCGATCAGGGGGACCTCCGAGATGCTCCGGCCCGAGCCGTGGGCCTTGCCGTCCTCGTAGGCGAACAGGACGGCCGGCCGGTTGAAGCAGTCCTTGAGCTTGGAGGCGACGATGCCGATGACCCCGCGGTGCCAGTCGGGGCTGCCCAGGACGAGGCACTTGTACTTCTTGTCGAGGCCCCGCTCCTCGACGCGCGCCCGGGCCTCGTTGAAGATCCGCTCCTCCGTCCGCTGGCGCTGGCCGTTGAGCTCGTCGAGCTTTTGGACGAGGGCCTGCGACTCGGCGACGTCCTCCGAGAAGAAGAGCCGGACGGCGAGGTCGGTCATGCCCATGCGCCCGGCGGCGTTGATGCGCGGGCCGATGCGGAAGCCGAGGTCGCCCTCGGAGATCTTCCGCCGGCCCAGCCCGCAGGCCTCGATCAGCTGCCGGAGGCCGGTGTTGGAGACGTTGCGCAGGCCCTCCAGGCCGTGCTTGACGAACAGCCGGTTCTCGCCTTTGAGCTCGGCGACGTCGGCCACGGTGCCGATCGAGACGAGCTTCATGTAATGCGGCAGGCCGGAGCCCCGGCCGGCTTTCTCGAGGAGGGCCTGGATGAGCTTGAAGCAGACGCCGACGCCGGCCAGGCCGGTGTCGGGGTAGCCCGAGTCGGCCAGGACGGGATCGAGGACGGCCACGGCGTCCGGGAGCGTCTCGCCCGGCCGGTGGTGGTCGGTGACGATGACGTCGATGCCCCGCTCCCGGGCCCGGGCGGTGAACTCGACGGCCTTGATGCCGCAGTCGACGCTGATGACCAGCGTCGCCCCCCGCTCGACCGGGATCCGGACGTGCTCGTCCTTGATGCCGTAGCCGTCGGTCAGACGCTCCGGGATGAAGTGCTCGACCTTGGCCCCGAGCGTCGTCAGGGCCTTGACCAGCATGACCGTCGACAGGATGCCGTCGACGTCGTAGTCGCCGAAGACGAGGATCTTCTCTCCGGCGGCGACGGCCGCCTCGATCCGGGCGACGGCCCGGTCCATGCCCTTCATCAGGTAGGGGTCGTGGAGCTTGTCGAGGCCGCCGTAGAGGAACGCCCGGGCCGCCTCCTCGGTCGCGATCTTCCGGTTGACGAGGACGCGGGCGATGGGCGGAGGGATGCCGAGGGCCTGGGCCAGCGCGTCGGCCTCGGCGCGCGGCGGGTGGACGAGCCAGGCGACGTCGTTCATGGCGCCCTCACTCTAGCATATTCACCGCCGGTGCTCAACCGCCGGGATTGACAATTAAACGCTTGAAAAATAAAATGTTAAGACCATGTTCGGCAGCCTGCGGGATAAACTGGCCCGGACCCGGAACTCCTTCCGCCGGATCGAGGACCTGTTCAAGAGCGGCCGGCGGCGCGACGAGATCCTGGACGAGCTCGAGGAGGCCCTCATCCTCGCCGACGTCGGCGTGCCCGCGGCGGAGCGGCTGCTCCGGGCCCTGCGGACGGGAACGCGCAAGGACGCCGGCGAGGCCGAGCTCGACCGGGTCCTTAAGGACGAGCTCACGGCCCTGCTCTCGCCGCGCGCGCCCGGGACCGGGCCCGCCGGCGCGGAACCCTCGGTCGTCCTGATGGTCGGCGTCAACGGCGGCGGCAAGACCACCTCGGCGGCCAAGCTGGCCGCGCTGTTCAAGCGCGACGGCCGGCGGGTCGTCCTGGCGGCCGCCGACACCTTCCGGGCCGCGGCCCAGGAACAGCTGGCGCTCTGGGGCCGCAGGCTCGACGTCCCGGTCGTCCGGGGCTCTTACGGCGCCGACCCGGCTTCCGTCGCCTTCGACGCGGCGCAGGTCGTCAAGGCCGGCAAGGCCGACGTCCTGGTGGTCGACACGGCCGGCCGCGTCCATACCAACGCCAACCTCATGAGCGAGCTCGAGAAGGTCGGCCGGATCGTCGGCCGCGAGCTGCCCGCGTCCCGCGTCGAGTCCCTGCTCGTCCTCGACGCGACGGTCGGGCAGAACGCCGTCGTCCAGGCCCGGGAGTTCCTGAAGTTCTCCGGCCTGACCGGGATCTTCCTGACCAAGGTCGACGGGACGGCCAAGGGCGGGGCGGCCGTGGCCGTGGCCGTCGAGATCGGCCTGCCCATCAAGTACATCGGCGTCGGCGAGGGCGAGGACGACGTCTACGAATTTTCGCCCCGCGAGTTCGTCGAGGCCCTGCTCGCATGACCGCCGCCCGCGACCGCGCCTGGATGGAAATGGCCTACGGCCTGGCCGAGAAGGCCCGCGGCCGGACGAGCCCCAATCCCCTCGTCGGGGCCGTCGTCGTGCGGAACGGCGTCGCCGCCGGGCACGGCTACCACGAGGAGGCCGGAAAGCCCCACGCCGAGATCCTGGCCCTGGCCGCGGCCGGCCGGAAGGCCAAGGGGGCGACGCTCTACCTGACCCTCGAGCCCTGCGTCCACTGGGGCCGGACGCCGCCCTGCGTCGACACGGTCGCCGCCGCCGGGCTCGGCCGGGTGGTCGTCTCGTCCTTCGATCCCAATCCCCTCGTGCACACCCGGGGCGTCCGCCGGCTCGAGGCGGCCGGGCTCGACGTCTCGGTCGGCCTGCTCGCGGAGCGGAACGCGGCGCTCAACGAAGCCTACGCCAAGTACATCGTCCGCCGCGTCCCGTTCGTGACCATCAAGGCGGCCTTGACCCTCGACGGCAAGATCGCCAGCCGGACCGGCGATTCGAAGTGGATCTCCTCTCCCGGGACGCGCGACTACGTCCACCTCCTCCGCGGGGAACAGGACGCCATCCTGATCGGCGCCGGCACGCTCCTCTCGGACGACCCGCTCCTGACCGTCCGGCATCCGGGCTGGCCCGGCAAGAAGCTCCTTCGCGCCGTCCTCGACTCGCGCCTGCGGTTCCCGGCCGGGGCGCGGATGCTGGAGACGCTCGACCGGGGCCCGGTCCTCGTTTTCGCCGGCCGCGGCGCTCCGGCCGGCCGGGCCCGGGTCCTCGAGGCCCGCGGCGCCGAGGTCGCGTTCCCCGCGGACGGCGC
This sequence comes from Candidatus Aminicenantota bacterium, assembly GCA_041304225.1. GTDB lineage: Bacteria > Acidobacteriota > Aminicenantia > Aminicenantales > Saccharicenantaceae > RBG-16-66-30. Next base: position 1,503 of record JBFYNT010000250.1, on the reverse strand, counting down.
GGCGGAGTGGACGCTCGACCTCGTCCTGGCCGAGCTCGGCCGGCGCGAGATCACGTCGCTCCTCGTCGAGGGCGGCGGCCGCGTCATCACCGCGTTCGTCGAGGCCGCCCTCGCCGACAAGGCCGTCCTGACCTACGCGCCTCGCCTCGTCGGCGGCGAGGGCGCGCCGGGTCTCCTCGGCGGCGCGGGCGCCGCCGCGATCGGCCTGGCCGCGAGGCTCGGGCGGACGCGCACGTTCACCATCGAGGACGACGTCGTCGTGGAAGGATACTTCTGATGTTCACCGGCATCATCACCCACCAGGGCCTGTTCCGCGGCTACCGCAACGGCCGCTCGGAGCTTCGCCTCGAGTCCCCGGGTCTCGAGACGCGGCTCAAGGCAGGGGACAGCCTGTCCGTCAACGGCGTCTGCCTCAGCCTCGTCGCCGCCGACCGGGGGGAGCTGCGCTTCGACCTCTCGCGCGAGACGCTGACCCGGACGACGCTCGGCCGCCTCCGCCCGGGCGACCGGCTCAACCTCGAGCTGCCGCTCACGCTGGCCGCGCCCCTCGGCGGGCACCTCGTCAGCGGCCACGTCGACGGCGTGGGAACGGTCCTCCGCCTGGCCTCCCGGCCGCCCGGAAAGCGTTTGGCCGTCTCCTTCCCCGCCGCGCTCCGGGCCTTCCTCGTCCCCAAGGGCTCCGTCGCCGTCGACGGCGCCAGCCTGACCGTCGCGTCTCTCGGCCCGTCCTCGCTCGAGGCCGAGCTCGTCCCCTTGACGCTCGCCGGGACGAATCTCGGCGCCCTACGCCCCGGCGCGCCCGTCAACATCGAGTGTGACATGGTCGGGAAATACGTGTATAATTTTCTGTCTTCCAAGCCCCGATCGGGCTGAGAGAGGCCCCGGCCCCATGACCGAAGAACGCCAGACCGCCACCGTCGAAGAAGCCTTGGCCGCCGTCCGCGCCGGCCGGATGATCATCATCGTCGACGACGAGGACCGGGAGAACGAGGGCGATCTCATGGTCGCCGCCGAGAAGGCGACGCCCGAGATCATCAACTTCATGGCCCGCCACGGCCGCGGGCTCATCTGCCTGCCCCTCACCGAGGAGCGCCTCGAGGAGCTCCACCTGCCGCTCATGGTCAGCGAGAACACGGCCCGCTTCCAGACGGCCTTCACCGTCTCGATCGACGCCAAGGAAGGCGTGTCCACGGGCATCTCCGCGCCCGACCGGGCCCGGACCGTGTTGGCCGCGGTCGATCCGGCGACAAAGCCCGAGGACCTGGCCCGGCCGGGCCACATTTTCCCGCTCCGGGCCCAGGAGGGCGGGGTGCTATCGCGGGCGGGCCAGACAGAAGCGGCCGTGGACCTGGCCCGGATGGCCGGGCTCAACCCCGCCGGGGTCATCTGCGAGGTCATGAACGAGGACGGCTCCATGGCCCGCAGGCCCCAGCTCGAGGAGATCAGCCGGCGCTTCGACATCCCCATCCTGACCATCGCCGAGCTCATCCGCTACCGCATGCA
>JBFYNT010000249.1:0-8605 GCA_041304225.1 Candidatus Aminicenantota bacterium | reverse complement strand
TCCGGGGGCATCGTCCTCAAGGGCGACCTCAAGGCGACGCCCGAGGTCAACACGCTCTTCCTGTTCGTCGGCGCCGTCCTGGCCAACTTCATCGGCACGACCGGGGCCAGCATGCTGCTCATCCGGCCGCTCCTGAAGACCAACTCCGAGCGCCGGCACACCTACCACATCCCCATTTTCTTCATCTTCCTCGTCTCCAACATCGGCGGCCTATTGACGCCTCTCGGCGACCCGCCGCTCTTCATGGGCTTCATCAAGGGGGTGCCGTTCTTCTGGACCCTGCGGCTCTTCCCGCTCTGGGCGGTCATGGTCGGCGGCGTGCTCGCCGTCTTCTACCTCTACGACGGCTTCAAGTACCGCAAGGAGGAGTGCCGGGACCTCATCCGCGACCGGCGCCGGGTCGTGCCCCTGCACATGACCGGAACGATCAATTTCCTTTGGATCGCCGGCGTCATCGCCGGCATCTTCCTGCCCTTCCCGCGCCGCGAGGGCGTCTTGATCCTGATGGCCGTTCTGTCCCTGCTGACGACGAAGCGTCAGTGCCGTACCGACAACCGGTTCACCTACAACCCGATCATCGAGGTGGCCGTCCTCTTCGCGGGGATCTTCGTCACGATGGTCCCGGCCCTGCTCATCCTCAGCTCCCGGGCCGCGGCGCTCGGCGTCGGCCAGCCCTGGCAGTTCTTCTGGATGACCGGGTCCCTGTCCTCCTTCCTCGACAACACGCCGACCTATATGGCCTTCCTGTCGATGGCCCAAGGCCTCGGCCTCAACGGCCCGGTCGTGGGCGTCCCCAACCTGTTCCTCATGGCTATCAGCGCCGGGGCCGTCTTCATGGGGGCGAACTCCTACATCGGCAACGGACCGAACTTCATGGTCAAGGTCATCGCCGAGGAGCATAAGATGAAGATGCCGTCGTTCTTCGGCTACATGCTCTACTCGGCCGTGGTCCTCGTCCCGCTCTACGTCGTGGTCACGCTGCTGTTCTTCAGGTAGAGACCGCGCGGATACAGGCCATGAACTCCCCGTTCACGTCCCGCCTCGAGCCCTGCGCCGTTCCGGCGTCCGCGCCGGTATCGCGGCGTTGCGGGCGTCAAGCTGGAGCCGCGAAATCGACGCTACTAATGGTGTTCGCGCGGCGTGGCGACACAAAGAAAAGCGGTCGAAACCCAAAAAACGCTTGACAATTGGTTAGAATGGTCTATAAATGAAAATGAAAAAACGGAACGCGATGGCAAAGAACCGCGAACTCACGAGTTGAGAGAAGGAACGAGAGATGAAAGTCGCTTTGGTCTATAGCTCGAAAGCGGGAATGGAAGCGACGCTCGAGCGTCGCCCCGACGAGCCGAAGGGCGAGGAGGACGAGCCTCCACATCCGCCCGACAAGCTCGCCGAGTGCGATTCGGACGAGACGATCGCCGCCGTCGGGCATGCCCTCCAGGAGAGACACCAGGTCGTCTTCGTCGAGTCCGACGACAAGGCCTACGGCCGTCTCAAGCGCCAGCGCCCCCAGCTCGTCTTCAACATCGCCGAGCGCGTCGTCGGCCCCAACCGCGAGTCCCACATCCCGACGGTCTGCGAGATGCTGGACATCCCCTACACGGGATCCGATCCGCTGACGCTCGGCATCTGCCTCGACAAGTCGCGGGCCAAGGAGATCCTGACCTACCACCGCATCCCCAACCCGGGCTTCTGGATCGTCGAGTCCGCGGCGTCCATCCCGGCGGGCGTCCGTTTGCCGGCCATCGTCAAGCCGCTGACCGAGGGCTCCAGCAAGGGCATCAAGAACAACTCCCTCGTCCACAGCCTGGGCGAGCTCTACGAGCGGGTCGACGAGGTCGTCGGGACCTACAAGCAGCCGGTCATCGTCGAGCGGTTCCTCGGCGGCCGGGAGTTCACGGTCGGCGTCCTGGGCAACGACCCGAACTACGAGGTCCTGCCCATCGTCGAGATCGACCACGGCCAGCTGCCGGCCGGGGCGGCCCCCATCTACTCTTATGAGGCCAAGTGGCTCTGGGACACGCGCGAAAAGCCCCTCGACATCTTCAAGTGCCCGGCGCCCATCCCCCCCGTCCTCACGGCCAAGATCGAGAGCCTCGTCGCCCGGACCTGCCGCGTGCTGCGCGTGCGGGACTGGGCCCGGATCGACGTCCGGCTCGACGACAAGGGCGAGCCCAACATCCTCGAGATCAATCCGCTGCCGGGCATCCTGCCCCGGCCCGAGGACAACTCCTGCCTGCCCAAGGCGGCCCGGACCGCCGGCTATTCCTATTCGGACCTGATCCACAGGGTGGTCGACGAGGCCTCCAAGCGCTACGGCCTCCGTCCGACGCGCATCCGGCCCGCGGCGAGCGAACGGCCGGCGGTCCTCGCGGATCGTGCATGACCGCTTCCCCGCACATCGCCATCGTCTATAACGCCTACGAACCGAGACCGACGGCGACGGGCGAGCGTCTGTCCGAAGAGTCCGTGGCCGAAATGGCCAAGCAGGCCCAGGAGGCCGTCCAGAGCCTGGGCATCGCCACGACGCTCATCCCGCTCCAGAAGAGCCTGTTCAACTTCCTGGGGCGGGTCCGCGAGATAAACCCCGACGGCCTGATCAACCTCTGCGAAGGCTTCTACGGACGGCCGCAGTGGGAATCGAACGTCGCCGGCATCTTCGAGCTCCTCGGCCTGACGTTCACGGGCAGTCCCGCCAAGACGCTGGCCTTCTGCCAGGACAAGTTCAAGGCCAAGGCCGTGCTCAAGGCGGCCGGGCTGCCGACGGCCCCGGCCCAGCTCATGCTGACGGGGGAGGAGCCGCTCGAGCTGAGGTTCCCGCTCATCGTCAAGCCCAACTCGGAGGACGCCAGCCTGGGCGTCTATCCGGATTCCGTCGTCCGGGACGAGGAGTCCCTGCGGCGGCAGGTCCGGCGCTGCCTCGACAACTACAAACAGCCGGTCCTCGTCGAAGCCTTCATCGACGGCCGGGAGTTCAACGTCTCGGTCATGGAGAACGGCCGGGCGACCGCCCTGCCGGTCTCCGAGATCGACTTCTCGGCCATGCCCAAGGACATGCCCCGCATCCTCGGCTACGACGCCAAGTGGTTCGAGGACCATCCCCTCTACCAGAAGACCCCGCCGGTCTGCCCGGCCCCCATCGACGACGAGCGGCGCGAGCAGCTCCAGGCCCTGGCCGAGGCGGCCTTTCGGACCATGGGCTGCCGCGATTACGCCCGGGTGGACTTCCGGATGGACGCCAAGGGGCGGCCGTTCATCCTCGAGGTCAATCCCAACCCGGACATCAGCACCAACGCGGGCTACGCCAAGGCCTTGGCCGCGGCCGGCGTCGGGTACGCGTCGTTCTGGAACGTCATGATCGACAACGCCATGAAGAGAAAGGTCGTCCATGATCCGGCCGATGGAAGCGCGCGATAAGGCGCCCGTGCTCGGGCTCGTCCGGGCCACCGGCTTCTTCACCGAGCCGGAGGTCGGCGTCGCCGAAGAGCTCATGGACATCTATCTCGGCCAGCCCGGCCAGAAGGACTACCAGGTGGTCGTCGTCGAGAACGAGGCGGGCGGCGTGGCCGGCTACATGACCTGGGGCCCGACGCCCCTGGCCGAGGACGCCTACGACCTCTACTGGATGGCCGTCTCGCCGTCCGAGCAGGGTAAGGGGAGGGGCCGGGAGCTCGTCCGCTGGCTCGAGGACGAGGTCCGGCGGCGGGACGGGCGGGTCATCATCATCGAGACCTCGTCCCAGCCCAAGTACCACGGCACGAGACGGTTCTACATCGATCTCGAATACAAGGAAGTCGCCCGGATCCCGGATTTCTACCGGGCCGGCGACGATCGCGTCATCTACGCGAAGTATTTTCGTTAGGAGTCACGGAGATGGACGACTGGCAACGCTTGCTCAAGGGCGCCCTCAGGAAACCCGAGGAGATCGCCCAAAAATTCGGCCTTGACGTCGAAGAGGTCCGCCGGATCGCCAAGGTGTTCAAGATCCAGATCACGCCGTACTACGCCGGCCTGATCAAGGAGCGCGGGGACGCCATGTGGCGCCAGATGGTGCCCGATCCGGCCGAGCTGCGGGCGGACGCGGGCGTCGCCGATCCGCTCGAGGAGGACCACGACTCCCCGGTGCCGAGCATCGTCCACCGCTATCCGGACCGCTGCCTGTTCCTCGTCTCCCACAGCTGCGCCTCGTACTGCCGCTTCTGCACGCGGAAGAGGATGGTCGGCGACCCGTCGAAGATCCATCCCCGTTACATCGAGGACGGGCTCGAATACATCAAGCGCCACACCGAGATCCGGGACGTCGTCATCTCGGGCGGCGACCCGCTGATGCTCAGCGACCGCCGGCTCGAGGCCATCGTCAAGGGCGTCCGGGCCATCCCGCACGTCGAGATCATTCGCATCGGTACGCGCGTGCCCTGCGTCCTGCCGCAGCGGGTCACGGAAAAGCTCGTGGCCATGCTCAAGAAGTACCATCCGCTCTACGTCAACGTCCACTTCAACCACCCCGACGAGATCACGCCGGAGTCGACGCGGGCGCTCGGCCTTCTGGCCGACGCCGGCATTCCGCTCGGCAACCAGACGGTGCTCCTCAAGGGCGTCAACGACGATCCGCAGATCATGCGGCGGCTCATGCAGAAGCTGCTGGCGGCCAGGGTCAGGCCCTACTACATCTACCAGGCCGATTACGTCTCGGGGACGGATCACTTGAGGACGACTGTCGAGAAAGGCCTCGAGATCATGGAGAGCCTGCGCGGCTGGACGTCCGGCCTGGCCGTGCCGTACTACTGCATCGACGCGCCCGGAGGCGGCGGCAAGATCCCGGTCCTGCCGAAATACCTGCAGTCGATCAGCGAGGAGCAGGTCGTGCTGCGGAACTACGCCGGGGAGCTGTTCGTCTACCCGCAGGTCAAGACCAAGCCGAAGCGCAAGCCGCGCCCGACCGCCGCTCCCTGCTACAGCTTCGACGGCGCCCCCCCGATGCCTTAAAGAAGGGGTCAAACCTACCTTTTATTAGTTTTTATAAAAGGGTAGGTTTGACCCCGTCTTGTCTGCGTGAAGCGATAATAATTTCCTCTACAGAGTGGGACAGCGTTTTATTGTGTTCCATCTCGCTTTCAATCCGATGACGGACATGACAAATCCCGGAGACACTCATATTAAAAAAGGCACCGATCGACTCCAGGGTATGGCCGAATACCTGATGGCTGATATAAATAGCCACGCCCTTTGTCAGCCTCGAATGAAGCCCTAGGATCTCGGTGGTTGTGTCCAGAATATCCGAGATCCCGGGCCGACCGCGAAGCACCCGAAGTTGCGGGTGTTCACGGTCCGGATCATGTAATTGGGCTCCGAGGAAATCCGTTTTTATTCGGGCCACGAATTCGGGCCGCCCGAGAATTCCTGACCGGGCGGATTCAAGGATTTCCTTCGGTGACTCATGGCCGATCGCTTCGAGGACATAGCCCTCATAGTGCTTGCGACGTTTTTCGGCCTGGACACCGTCAGCCCCCAATATCAAGGATGTTTTCAACCATGGGTACGGTTCCCTTATCCCTGCGTATTCGCTATAGCTGGACCAGGGATATTCTCCAGGATGACCCGCCAATCTGGCCCTGACAGGATTAAGGTGAATATATCTCGAAAGCTCTGTGGCGTAGGATTCGGCTTCCACGAGGATGGATTTAAAACGTCCCTGAAAGAGATGGCCGCAACGATCCGTTTTCTTATTGAAATATACCGTGTAGGTCGTATTGATCAAATGCATGGCCTTGGAAAGCATCCCATAGACCGTCTCCGCTAAGAGGTGGTAGTGATTCGGCATAAGGCAATACGCATGGAACGCGATCCCGAACCTTTTATAGGCATCCCCAAGGATCTTTAAAAAACAATATCGGTCTTCGTCCGATTGGAATATCGCGTGCTTTTGATTCCCTCGAGAAAACACATGGTAGAAGGCCCCGGGGAATTCGACCCGCAGCTGCCTAGCCACGCTGATTCTCCTCCGGCCTTGCCTGAATGGACTCCACTTATAGGACGAATGGGGTGAGCCATTTTTCTCGTTGGATCAGATCGGGGTCAAACCTACCTTTTATTAGAAAGTAATAAAGGGTAGGTTTGACCCCTTCTTATTTCACCGTCTTAGCGGAGGGAAGAGAGATATGAGCTGAGGCCGGGGGATCCGACCAGCGCCAAGGCCTCGTCGCGGGCGATGCCGCGCCGCTGCCGCAGCGACTCGAGGATGCGGATGATGGAGAAGGCCACTTCCGCCGTCTGCCCCGCTTCGGCCGGCTTATCCCTGAGGTAGGCGATGGCGTCGTAGAGGACCGCGTTGGCCTCGCCGTAGGACACCGGCTCCCGCTGCCCGTTCGCCCGGACCCAGTCGGCCGTCCCCAGGACATCGTTGACATGCGACTGGATGAGGAACGTGGCCCTGCCGATGAGCTTGAGGTTGCTGGGGCTGACGTTGGTCATGGTGTTGCCGACGACCTTGCCCAGCTTGGCCATGACCGCCGTCGAGTGGGCGTTGAGGAGCATCTTGGCCGCCATCTGCTGCCTGATGCCGAAGGCGTCCCCATCCGTTCCCACGGCCACCGGGACGACGACGAGCCGTCCGTACGGGCCCTGCCAACCGCGCCGGACGCGCTCGACGAGGCCCGGGAACGACTTGGCCGGCCGGTCGGTGACGAGCACGACGGCCGCGTCCGCACCCCCCTCACCGGCCATCCGCAGAACCTTGGCGAACGACGAGCCCTCCCGCTCGAACTCGCCCTCTTCGGGCGTCAGGGCGACGAGCACGACGAGATCGCCCGTCTTCGGCCCCCGCCCCTCGGTATTCGCCTTCGACAGCGAGAAATCGTAGAGCGCGGCCTGATCGTCGCCGGCCTTCTTCAGGCTCTCGAGAGCCGCCCGCCTCAGGTACGGGTCCTCGACCTCCGTCTCGAACGGCCCCCGGTACTTGTCCGCCGCCAGCCCGCGGAACGGCCGCCCCAGGAAAGCCTGCCACGCCTCTCCCGGCGCCCCGGCCCCCGTCCACACTTGGATCCAGCACTTCCGTGCCGGCTCCCGGACCGTGTCCAGCGGGAACAGCCGGAAGGTCGGGCTCCGCTCGGTGCTGTCGATGAAGACCGTGATCAGGCCCTTCTCGGCGTAATAGGTTGAGAAACGGCCGCGCGCGTAGGCCGCCGTCTCGATGTCGGTGAGCGCCGTCAGGTCCGGCAACGCCGCCCGCACCCCGTCCAGGGCCGCCCCGAATCCCGCCAGCCTCGCCGCCACCCCCGTCCGTCCGGCCGCGCCTGCCGCCGCCGGGAATCCCAGCCGGGCCATGTCCTTCCGGCCGAGCGTCCTCCGGAGCGCCCGCTCCACGGCCGTCTCGACGATCGAGGCCACGACGTACGTCTCGATCGTCGTGGCCTGCATCCGCGTCGACCCCGTGATGGCCTGCGGGCCCGTCGTCAGGTTGATCTTGGTGATGCCCGGTTCGTTGATGACCCGCCGGCTCCGCTCGAACGGCAGCAGGCGGTCGTCCGGATTGTTGTAGACGAAGTAGAGCCGCTCGCGGCTCTCCGCCGGATCGTACCCGGGCTCGCTCTTCCACTGGTCCAGGGCCGCCAGCACCGTGCCGATGACCGACGACGTCTCGCCGCCCTCGGTGACGCAGATGACGACGTCGCCCTTCCGGATCCCCCGGTCCTCGAGCTGGAGCCGGCCGATGAGCGGCAGGTCCTCGAAACCCTCGAGCGAGCTGATCAAGGCCCGGTCGGCCCCGGTCATCTCGCCGACGAGGGCCTCTTCGATCCCGGTCCCGATCCGCCCCTCGAGCCGCCCCCAAACCCTCCCGTCCGCCCGGACCTTGCGCCAGAACGGACGCCAGAACGCGCTCTCCATCTGCTTCGCCAGCCGTCCCGTCGCGCCGCACCCGTAGACGTAGATCCTCCTCCCGCCGAGGATGGCCGTCTCGACCGCCCGCGCCGCCTGTTCGAGCGCCTCGGGGGCCGCCGCGAGCTCGTCCATCTTGGCCCGCACGTCCTCGTCGACCGAAGACAGCATTTTCAGGCCGGTCCGCGTGTCCTCACGGATCCTCTCTCCGAGCGGCCAGGTCTTTTGATGGCGCTGTTCCGTGAGCAGGGTGTGGAGCTGGAATTGGGTCTTTGTCTGGACGTAATCGACCGATTCGGCCGACGGCTCGACGCCCAGGAGCTTGAGGAGGTTGCCGCCGCTCCCGGCCGTCTCCTGCCCGCGCGCCCCGGCGCCCGTTCCCGTCCCCGCCAGCAGGGCCGCCGCCGCGAGGAGGGCCGCGCCCGCGATCGCTCCCGAACGCATCCTGCCCTTCAAATCCCTACTTGTCCTTGCCGTACTGATGCTCGTCGTCGAGGATGTCGTGTTCCTTCCAGTCGCGGATCCAGTCCTCGACCCGGAAGGCCATGAGGCCGCCCTCGGCCGTCGAACAGACGACCCGGTCCAGGCTGCAGTTGATCAGCATCTTCTTGCAGATGTAGCAGGGGAACGCGCTGATCGGCGTCTCGCCGTCCGGCGCGCTGCCGTAGATGTACATGTCGCCCCCGAGCAGGCTGACCCCGGCCCGGGCGGCGTTGATGATGGCGTTCTG
>JBFYNT010000248.1:0-3496 GCA_041304225.1 Candidatus Aminicenantota bacterium | reverse complement strand
CCCCCGCTGCGCGGGTTCCCCCCTCCAGCAACGGGGATCTGCGAGGATAATCCCCTCGCCGCCTCGAGAGGGAGCCTCCGAAATCGGGCAAAGACCTTGAAATAGGTCTGCCTCCCGTGTAGAGTCTCTCCCATGTATCGAACGACCGCCTCCCTTCTGCTTCTCGCCGTCCTCGCCGCGGCCGCCCCACAGGCCGCCCCGCAGGCCGTCGGCAGCGCCTCTAGCGCCGCTCCGGCCGGGGGCTTTTTCCGACCGCTCCCGCTCGACCGGCCTCCGGTGATCGACGGCCGGCTCGACGACGACGCCTGGCGCGACGCCCCCTCGGTCGTCCTGGCCAAGACCTTCATCCCCGATTTCGGCCGGGAGCCCAGCGAGCGGACGGTCGCCTTCATGGCCTACGACGCCGAGAACCTCTATTTCGCCTTCAAGTGCTACGACCGGGAGCCGGACAAGATCAAGGCCTCGGTGGCCGACCGCGACACCATCCGCTCCGACGACTTCATCTGCATCAATCTCGACAGCTTCAACGACCGCCAGTCGCTCTACGCTTTCTACGTCAATCCGCTCGGCATCCAGACCGACAGCCGCTTCGCCAGCAATGTCGAGGACTTCAGCGTCGATTTCGTCTGGTCGAGCGCGGGCCGGCTTGACGCCGACGGCTATTCGGTCGAGCTGGCCGTGCCCTTCAAGAGCATCCGCTACGCCGGCAAGAAGAGGGTGGAGATGTCCCTCTTCTTCGAGCGCCGGATCGCCCGCCGGTCCGAGCACAGCTCCTACCCGGCCCTCGACCCGGCCCGGGGCTACTTCTTCCTGACCCAGATGATGCCGCTCGAGCTCGAGGACATCAAGCGCTACACCCTGCTCGAGGTCCTGCCGGCCGTCACCTACCGGGACGGGGCCGAGCGCGTCGAGGGGACCCTCGTCGGCGAGCGCGGCGCCGCCGACGGCCACCTGACCGCGAAGCTCGGGATCACCTCCCAGCTCATCCTCGACGCGACGGTCAATCCCGATTTCAGCCAGGTCGAGGCCGACGCCGGGCAGGTCGACGTCAACCTCCGCTACGATCTCTACTTCCCCGAGAAACGGCCTTTCTTCCTCGAGGGCAGCGAGATGTTCAACCTGGCCGCGGCCTCGGGCTCCGGCCCGCTGGTCGCCGCCGTCCACACCCGGACGATCGTCGATCCTCTCCTCGGCTTCAAGCTCTCGGGCAAGGTCGGGAAGAAAGACACGGTGGCCTCCATCCTGGCCCTGGACGAATCGCCGTCCGCGGACCCTCTGTTCGCGCCCGGCGGCGACCGCTTCGCGGGCTTCGCCATCCTTCGCTACAAGCGGGCGGTCGGCGCCGACGGCTACCTCGGCGCTATTTACACCGGTCGCGAGCATGGCGGCGGGGCTAACCAGGTGGCCGGCGCGGACGGGCAGCTTCGGCTGACGAAGTCGAGCCAGCTGGCCTTCCACGCCCTGGGCTCCTGGACGCGGACCGCCGGGGAGACGGGAACGGACCCCGGGATCGCGCTGGGCGCGAGCTATCTCTACGACACCCGCGACCTCGGCATAAATATCTCGATCTATGATATTTCCGAGGATTTTGGGACCGAGGCCGGCTACCTGATCCGTCAGGGCGTGGCCGGCATCGAGGCCTCCCTTTCGCCGCGTTTCTATCCCCGGAGCCGCTTCCTTCGCAAGATCACGCCGAACCTCTACGCCGCGGCCGCCAAGGACCTTCCGAGCGGGCTCTTCGAGACGGGGGATGGGGCCGGCGTGACGTTCCTTCTCGCCGGGAACACGACCGTCCAACTCCTCGGGCGCTACGCGACGGAGATCTTCCTCGGCCGGCGCTTCGACACGGGCGGCGGGCTGATCCAGGTGATGAGCTACATCACGAAAAAGCTCTCTCTCCGCGGGCTCTTCTTCCGGGGCGCCTCCATCCGCTACGTCGCCGATCCCTACCAGGGCTACGGCAGCCGGGCCACGGCCGGCCTGACCTACAAGCCCTCGGAGAAGCTCGACCTGACCGCCAGCCTGACCTACGCCGACTTCTTCCGGGAAGCGACCCGCGAGAAGGAGTATGATTACGCCATCGGACGGGGCCGGCTGACCTACCAGGCCAACCGGTATCTCTTTTTCCGCGGCATCGTCGAGTACAACTCTTTCCGGCGGGAGATGCTGGCCGACCTCCTGGCCTCGTTCACCTACATCCCCGGCACGGTCATCCAGCTCGGCTACGGCTCGCTCTACGAGCGGACCGAGTGGGTCGACGGGGAATACCGGGACTCCGGCCGCTTCCTCGAGATGAAGCGGGGCCTGTTCTTCAAGGCTTCCTACCTCTGGCGGCTGTGAGCGCGGCGGGCCGCCCGCCGGCCCCCCGGCCTTGAAAAAAGGCCGCCGGGCATGGATAATAGACGAGGTCTTATCATCCGCAGGAGGCATTCATGAATCATCGGTTGTCAAAGAGACTCGCGGCCGGCGCCGCGATACTCCTCATTTCGACCGGCCTGGTCCTGGCCCAGGCGGGACGGGGCGTCGCCCGCATGGGCGGATCGGTCGTCGACAAGGACGGCAAGCCCGTCGCCGGGGCCAAGATCACGGCCGTCTTCGACCAGCCGGGCGGCAGCACCTTCGAGGCCGTGACCGACAAGAAGGGCGACTGGGGCATCATGGGCGTCGGGACGGGCAGCTGGATCATCACCGCCAGCGCCAAGGGTTTCTTGCCCGTGTCCACGACCGTGCGCATCTCCCAGCTCGACAAGAACCCCAAGGTCGTCCTCAAGCTCGAAAAAGAAGCCGCCGGGTCGGGCATCGTCCAGGACGAGGCCGCCTTCCAGGTCCTCGAGGAGGGCAACGCCTTCTTCAAGGACGGCAAATACGACACGGCCCTGATGATGTACGAGGAGTTCCTGGCCAAGAACCCCGGGGCCTACCAGGTCCTGCTGAACATCGGCGATTGCTACCGGGAAAAGGGCGAGTTCGATACGGCCATCCAGAAATACGACAAGCTCATCGAGCAGGCCGGTTCCGACTCGGCCATGGGCAAGGCCATGGGCGCCAAGGGGCTGGCCGCCATCGGCCTGTGCTTCCTGAAGCAAGGCAAGCTCGCCGAGTCCCAGGATTATTTCAAGAAGTCGATCGACATGGCCCCCCAGGACGAGAACCTGCCCTACAACGTCGCCGAGATCTATTTCTCCAACCAGCAGATCGACGACGCCATCCGCTACTTCGAGCTGGCCAGCCAGATCAAGCCCGACTGGCCCGACCCCTACCTCCGCGTGGCCTTCGCTTACCTCAACAAAGGCGACAACGCCAAGGCCGCCGAGAACCTCGAGAAGTTCATCAAGCTCGAGCCCGAGACGGAGCGGACGGCCCAGGCCAAGGCCATCCTCGACGCCATCAAGAAGTAATCCCCGCTTAGCGTTCCCCGATCCCCCGGCCGGACATCCGGCCGGGGTTTTTTTTGCATAAAAAAAGCCCGCCCCGGCTTGCGCCGGGGCGGGCGAGC
>JBFYNT010000247.1:0-5870 GCA_041304225.1 Candidatus Aminicenantota bacterium | reverse complement strand
CCAGCTCTGCTACGGCCGTTCGCCGGCCTCCGGCAAGATGGTCGAGCTCGGCGAGGCCTGCGGCATCGTCGCCGCCCAGTCGATCGGCGAGCCGGGCACCCAGCTGACCATGCGGACCTTCCACGTCGGCGGCATCGCCATGGGCGGCGCCGAGCGCTCCAAGATCGAGGCCAAGAATGACGGCGTCCTCAAGTTCAACAACCTCAAGTCGGTCACCAACAAGGACGGCACGCTCATCGTCGTCAACCGCAGCGCCAACATCGCCGTCCTCGACCACCGCGGCCGCGAGGTCGAGCACTACCAGGTGCCCTACGGCGCCCGCATCCTCGTCCCGGAGGGCCAGGAGGTCAAGTCCCGCCAGGCCTTCGCCGAATGGGACCCCTTCAACACCTACATCCTGACCGAAGAGACGGGGACCGTCCGCTTCCACGACGTCGTCCTGGGCGTCAGCATGGAGGAGGTCCAGGACGAGTTCACGGGCCTCATCACCCAGGTCATCATCGACCCCAAGGACGAGAAGCTCCAGCCCCAGATCGAGATCCTCGACGCCAAGAGGGTCGACGACAAGGGCCGGCCCGTCGTCCTGCGGAAGTACTTCCTGCCTTCGGGGGCCAACCTCGAGATCAAGGACGCGGCCAAGGTCTTCGCCGGCGAAGTCATGGGCAAGATCCCCCGTGAGGCGGCCCGCACCAAGGACATCACGGGCGGCCTGCCCCGGGCCGAGGAGCTGTTCGAGGCCCGGCGGCCGAAGCTGCCGGCCGTCATCTCGGAGATCGACGGGACCGTCCAGATCGGCGGCCTCGTCCGCGGCTACCGCAAGATCGCCGTCCGCAACGAGCGCGGCGGCGAGAAGGAATATCTCATCCCCAAGGGCGCCCACCTGAGCGTCTCCGACGGGGAGCGCCTCCGGGCCGGCGACGCCCTCATGGACGGGCCGGTCAACCCGCACGACATCCTCCGGGTCCTCGGCGAGAAGGAGCTGGCCGAATACCTCCTCAAGGAGGTCCAGGCCGTCTACCGGCTCCAGGGCGTGGCCATCAACGACAAGCACATCGAGACGATCATCCGGATGATGCTCCGCTGGGTCAAGGTCGAGGAGGTCGGGGACACCGACTTCCTGGTCGACGAACAGGTCGACAAGTTCGTCTTCCAGGCGGAGAACGAGAAGATCATGAAGAAGGGCGGCAAGCCGGCCAAAGCCCGGCCCCTGCTGCTGGGCATCACCAAGAGCGCCCTGAGCACGGACAGCTTCATCTCGGCCGCCTCCTTCCAGGAGACAACCCGGGTCCTGACCGAGGCCAGCCTGTACGGCAAGGTCGATTATCTCCGGCGCCTCAAGGAGAACATCATCATGGGGCGGCTCATCCCGGCCGGCACCGGGTACAAGCACTACCGCAATGTCGAGCTCAAGGAGGAGATGCAGCCGCTCCTCCCCGAGAAGGAAGAGGAGGAGGTCCTCCCGGACATCTGAGGGACGAGGGGACCGGAAGGACGTCAAAAATCTTGACAGAGAGGCCGAATTTTGTTATTATCCGTCCATTCGTCTCGGGCTATCCCCCTGGGGATGAATAAAACTTACATTCGGAATTCTGTGTAGAGGAGTATTTTTCATTGCCGACCGTAAATCAACTCGTTCGCAAAGGCCGAGCCCCCAAGAAATATAAGAGCAAATCTCCGGCCCTCGATTCCTGCCCGCAGAAGCGCGGGGTCTGCACCCGCGTGTTCACGACCACGCCCAAGAAGCCGAACTCGGCCATGCGCAAGGTCGCCCGGGTCAGGCTGACCAACAACATCGAGGTCACGGGGTACATTCCCGGGATCGGCCACAACCTCCAGGAGCACTCGATCGTCATGATCCGGGGAGGCCGCATCAAGGACCTGCCCGGCGTCCGCTACCATATCATCCGCGGCAAGCTCGACGCCGAAGGGGTGCAGAACCGCTTCAAGGCGCGCTCCCGGTATGGGGCGAAGAAGCCGAAAGAGAAACGGGCGGCGGCCTAGCCAGGAGCACATCCCATGCCGAGACGCGGAACTATCAAGAAGCGCAAAACGCCGGTCGATTCCCTGTACGGGAGCTCGGTGGTCGCCCGGTTCATCAACCTCTTCCTCCGCAAGGGGAAGAAGACGACCGCCGAGAAGGTCGTCTACGGAACGATGGACCTCCTCAAGGCCAAGACCAAGGAAGACCCCCTCAAGATCCTGGAGAAGGCCCTGGAGAACGTCCGGCCCTTCCTCGAGACGAAATCGCGGCGGGTCGGCGGCGCCAACTACCAGGTGCCCATCGAGGTCCCCCCCGGGCGGTCCTACTCGCTGGGTTTCCGCTGGCTGCTGAAGTATGCCAAGGAGCGCGGCGGCAAGAGCATGCCCGAGAAGCTCTCCGCCGAGATCCTCGATGCCATCAACAACCGCGGCGGCGCGGTCAAGAAGCGCGAAGACACGCACAAGATGGCGGAGGCCAACCGGGCCTTCGCCCACTACAAGTGGTAGTCTTGAGAAGCGAGCTCGGTCTGTGAACTGGCGCGATATGGAGCGAAGGATTTATGCGGTCATACCCGATCGAGAGAGTACGGAACATCGGTATCATGGCCCATATCGACGCCGGGAAGACGACGACGACCGAGCGGATGCTTTTTTATACGGGTATGACCTACAAGATGGGCGAGGTGGACGACGGGACGGCCGTGATGGATTGGATGGTCCAGGAGCAGGAGCGCGGGATCACCATCACCTCGGCCGCCACGACGTGCGCCTGGCGTGACCACCGTATCAATATCATCGATACGCCCGGTCACGTGGATTTTACCGCGGAGGTCGAGCGCTCCTTACGAGTGCTCGACGGCGCGATAGCCATACTGTGTGGAGTTGGCGGCGTCGAACCGCAGTCCGAGACAGTGTGGCGCCAGGCCGATACGTACCGGGTCCCGCGGATCGTGTTCATCAACAAGATGGACAGGGTCGGGGCCGATCCGGAACGGGCTGTCCTCCAGTTGAGGACGCGGGTGGCGGCCAAGCCTCTGCCGATCCAGATTCCCCTGGGTAGGGAAGACGGATTCCGCGGCGTCGTCGACCTCATCGACCGCAAGGTCTATGACTGGGGTCAGGACATCCTGGGGGCGGATTATGCCGTCCGCGAGGTCGCGGACGAGGACCGCGAGGAAGTCGACAGGAAACGACAGGACATGCTGGAAATGCTGAGCGAACACGACGACAGCCTGATGCAGAAGTACCTCGACGGGGTCGAGGTCTCTGCCGAAGAGCTGCGGAGCGCCGTCCGCCGGGCCACCCTCGGCCTGGAGGTCGTCCCCGTCCTCTACGGGGCCTCCTTCCGGAACAAAGGCGTGCAGCCGCTGCTCGACGCCGTCGTGGACTACCTGCCGTCGCCCGCCGACGTCCGCCCGGTCGTCGGCCGCCACCCCAAGACCCAGGCCGAGGAGACCCGGGCCGCCTCGGACGAGGCGCCGTTCTCCAGCCTGGTCTTCAAGATCGCCAACGACCCCTTCCTCGGCAGCCTGGCCTACTTCCGGGTCTACTCCGGCAAGGCCAAGATCGGGCAGGCCGTCTATAACTCGACCAAGGGCGAGGAAGAGAAGCTCTCCCGCCTCCTCGAGATGCACGCCAACAAGAGGAAAGAGGTCAAAGAGATCTTCGCCGGGGACATCGCCGCCATGGGCTCGATGAAGAACATCTCGACCGGGGACACGCTCTGCCTCAAGAGCCACCCGATCGTCCTGGAGTCCATCCGCTTCCCCGAGCCGGTCATCGCGGCCACGATCGAGCCCAAGACCAAGGCCGACCACCCCAAGCTGGCGGCGACCCTGGCCAAGCTCGTCCGCGAGGACCCCACCCTGAAGGTCAGCCAGGACCCCATGACCGGCCAGACCCTGCTCCGGGCGATGGGCGAGCTCCACCTCGAGATCGTCATGGACCGGATGGAGCGTGAGTTCGGGGTCCGGGCGAACCTGGGCAAGCCCCAGGTGGCTTACAAGGAGACCATCCAGGCCGCGGCCGAGGGCGAGGGCAAGTACATGCGCCAGGCCGGGGGCAAGGGCCTCTACGGCCACTGCGTCCTGCGCCTGGAACCGCTCGGGCGCGGCCGCGGCTTCGAGTTCGTCGACGCCACCCGCGGCGGCGTCATCCCGCGGGAGTTCGTCGGCGACGTGGAGAACGGCGTCCGCGAGGCCCTCGAGGCGGGCGTGGTGGCCGGCTACCCGGTCACGGACCTGCGGGCCTCCCTCATCGGCGGATCGACCCACGACGTCGACGCGACCCCGGTCGCCTACAAGATCGCGGCCTCGCTGGCCTTCCGGGAGGCCGCCAAGAAGGCCGCCCCGGTCCTGCTCGAGCCGCTGATGAAGCTCGAGATCGTCGCCCCGGACGAGTACCTGGGCGACATCGTCGGCGACATCAACGCCCGGCGGGGGAAGATCGAGGGCATGGAGATGCGCAGCGGCTCCCGCGTCGTCGACATCCACGTGCCCCTGGCCGAGATGTTCGGCTACGCGACGACGCTCCGGACCCTGACCCAGGGCCGCGGCGTCTTCGCCATGGAATTCGCCCGGTACGAGCGGACGCCCGCCGGCGTCCAGGAAGAGATCGTCGCCCGGATCGAGGGCCGCACCCCGTTCCGGGCCGACGCTTAATAGAGTCTGCGAGCTGAGATAAGCCATACAGGAGGTGAGCGATGGCAAAAGAAAAGTTTGCGAGAACGAAGCCCCATGTCAACGTCGGGACGATCGGTCACATCGACCACGGCAAGACGACGCTGACGGCCGCCATTACGAAGGTTCTGGCGACCAAAGGCCTGGCCAAGGCGCAGAGCTATGACGACGTCGCCAAGGCCGACGCCAAGATGTTCCGGCGCGACGCGACCAAGATCCTGACGGTCGCCCTGAGCCACGTCGAGTACGAAACGGACAAGCGGCACTACGCCCACATCGACTGCCCCGGTCACGCCGACTACATCAAGAACATGATCTCCGGCGCGGCCCAGATGGACGGCGCCGTGCTGGTCGTGTCCGCGGCCGACGGCCCCATGCCCCAGACGCGCGAGCACATCCTGCTCGCCCGCCAGGTCAACGTGCCGGCCATCGTCGTGTTCATGAACAAGTGCGACCTCGTCGACGACCCCGAGATCCTCGACCTGGTCGAGCTCGAGGTCCGCGAGCTGCTGTCGAAGTACGAGTTCCCCGGCGACAAGGTCCCGGTCATCCGCGGCAGCGCCACCAAGGCCGCGGCGGACGCCGGCGGCGAAGGCGCCAAGTGCATCTGGGAGCTGGTCCAGGCGATGGACGATTTCGTCCCCGAGCCGCAGCGCGAGATCGACAAGCCCTTCCAGATGGCCATCGAGGACGTCTTCTCGATCACCGGCCGCGGCACCGTCGTGACGGGCCGGGTCGAGCGCGGCGTCGTCAAGGTCGGCGACGAGTGCGAGATCGTCGGGCTCCGCGAGACCCGCAAGACCGTGGTCACGGGCGTCGAGATGTTCCGCAAGCTCCTCGACCAGGCCCAGGCCGGCGACAACATCGGGGCCCTGCTCCGCGGCGTCGGCAAGGACGAGGTCGAGCGCTGCCAGGTCCTGGCCAAGCCCGGATCGATCAAGCCCCACCGGAAGTTCCGCGCCACGGTCGTCGCTCTGACCAAGGAAGAGGGCGGCCGCCACACGCCGTTCTTCAAGGGCTACCGGCCCCAGTTCTACTTCCGGACGACCGACGTGACCGGGTCCGTCAAGCTCCCCGACAACGTCGAGATGGTCATGCCGGGCGACTCCGTCAACCTCGAGATCGAGCTGATCACCGACGTCGCCATGGAGAAGGCCCTGCGCTTCGCCATCCGCGAAGGCGGCCGGACGGTCGGGGCCGGCACGGTCACCG
>JBFYNT010000246.1:0-2728 GCA_041304225.1 Candidatus Aminicenantota bacterium | reverse complement strand
GCTCTTCCGATCTGAACACCGTTGATGAAAACAGCGTCGCCTTCTTTTCGGATATCGAGATCTCGATGCATCGGCGACGCGGCCATGCGAACCAAAGCGTCCGGGTGTGCTGTCCGTGCATCGGGGTACCTCTCACAATTGTCAGCCGTGTGACCGTAGCAATCGCAACTGTCGCAGAGCGGCGGCGGCGGCGGAGCGGATGGCGTCGGAGCGACGGGGATTTCTGGAGGCGGCGGAGCGGGTGCCTTGGGAGCGACGGGCGCTGCTGCGGAAGATGTCTCTGGAGGCGTCACGGGCGGCGGCAAAGCAGGAGCGGCGGCTGCGGGCTTATCGAAGCGTCGCCGTTTCAGCATCGAGCCAAACACAGAGCGGTCGACGGTCGGCGCCCCGAGCACTTCCGGAGCAGTCGACGTCGCAGCGTTTGTCGCGGCGGCCGAGGTTCCGGCGCCAGGTCCGCTGGTAGCGCCGAGAGCATCCAGTCTCGCTTGCGCAGCCGTCGCGCTCAGCGCTGTCTGGCTGGCCGCATCGCTCTCTGAGGAAGCACGAGATGCGGGTGGCGCGGAGGTCGGCGCGGGCGCAGACGCTGCGGCCGGATCGTTCGGTGCCGCCGACGTAGCAGGGGCTGGCGCGGCAGACGGAACGTCGTCGGCTTTCCCGCGGCGGAAGCGTTTTCTCGCGGGCATGGTCTGTGCTGCTGGCGCGTGCGCGGGCTGCACGGCTGTTGAAGGCGACATTGGAAGATCCAGGTCAAAGAGGTTCGGCCAGCCGAAGACATTATCGAGCTCCTGTTCTACGACGGGATCATCGAGGACATCACCCGAAAAAAGCAGATGGAGGAGGAGCACTCCTGGGACGTCCGGCTCCAGGCTTCGGTCGGCGACGTCTCCGAACGGCTGTTGTCCACGACGCCCATCGGCGAGATCTCGACCGTCGTCATGGAGCATGCCCGCCGGCTGACCTCGAGCGCCACGGCCTTCGTCGGCAACATCGACGAGCGGACCGGCCGGCTGGCCCCGGCGGCCTTGACGCCGGACGCCCGCGGCGTCCTCACCGAGTACTCCGGCGCGGACGGCGCCCTCCATGAGGGCTCGGGCCTGTGGCGCTGGATCCTGGAGAAGAAGAAGCCCATCCTGACCAACATGACCAGCCTCGATCCGCGCTTCACAGGCATGCCGGACTGGCACATCCCGGTCCGCCAGTTCCTGGCCGTGCCCGCCCTGATGGAGGGCCGGATCGTCGGCCTGATCGTCGTCGCCAACGCGGAGGAGCCCTACGTGGAGCGGGACCTCAAGGCGGTCGAGCGCCTGGCCACCCTCTACGCCATCGCCGTCCAGCGCACCCGGACCGAGAGCGCCCTGCGGGAGATGTCGCTCGTCGACGAGCTGACCCGGGTCTACAACCGGCGCGGCTTCATGACCCTGGCCGAGCAGCAGATCAAGGTCGCCCACCGGACGCGCAAGGAGATGTCCCTCTTCTACGCCGACCTCGACGACCTCAAGAAGATCAACGACGCCTTCGGCCACAAGGAAGGGGACGCCGCCCTGGTCGAGGCCGCCGGCATCCTGCGGGACGCCTTCCGCGACTCGGACATCATCGCCCGGCTGGGCGGGGACGAGTTCGTCGTCCTGGCCATCGACGTCGCCGAGAGCCGGGCCACGGCCCTGGCCCGCCGGCTCCGCGAGCGGGTCGCGGCCCGCAACGCCCGGCCGGAGGCCGCCTATTCCGTCTCCTTCAGCCTGGGCGTCGCCCGCTACGAGCCGGACAACCCCTCCTCCCTGGAAGACCTTCTGGCCCGGGCGGACGTCCGGATGTACCAGGACAAGGCGTCGAAGAAGGCCGTCGCGGCGGCCGCTTGAAGGCCGGCCGGGCCCGTCAGTTCCGGATCCCGTACTTGGCCAGCTTGTTGTAGAGCGTCGTTCGCGAGATGGCCAGGATCTTGGCCGTCTGGCGCAGGTTCCCCTTGGTCACCTTGAGGAGATAGACGATGTAGTCCTTCTCCAGGTCCTCGAGCGAGGACAGGCGGGCCTGCCCGGCGAAGGCCATCGCGCCCTCGGGCGGGACGTAGTCGCGGAGGTACTTGGGCAGGTTGGCGACGTCTATGAAATCCTTCTTGCAGAGCAGCACGGCGCTCTCGAGCACGTTGGCCAGCTCGCGGACGTTGCCCGGCCAGCCGTACTTGAGGAAGAGCTTTTGGACCTCGCGGGAGACGCCGCGAACGCTCTTGGCGACGTTCCGATTGGCGATCTGGAGGAAGTGGCGGACGAGCAGGGGGATGTCCTCGGGCCGCTCGCGCAGGGGGGGGAGCTCGATGACGACCTTGTTCAGTCGGTGGAGGAGGTCTTCGCGGAAGGCTCCCGTCCGGACCCTCTCGGCCAGGTCCCGGTTCGTGGCGGCCAGGACCCGGACCTCGACCGTCGTGCTCTCGCTCGCGCCGAGGGGCCGGAACTCGCGGTTCTCCAGGACGCGAAGGAGCTTGGCCTGGACGGCCGCCGGGATCTCGGCGATCTCGTCGAGGAAGATCGTCCCTCCGTCGGCCTCCTCGAACAGGCCGCGCTTGTCCCGGTCGGCGCCGGTGAAGGCCCCCTTCTTGTAGCCGAAGAGCTCCGATTCGAACAGGCTCTCCGGGACGGAGGCGCAGTCGCAGACGACGAGCGGCTTGTCCTTGGAGGGGCTGAGGCCGTGGATGGCCCGGGCCACGACTTCCTTGCCGTTCCCGGTCTCGCCGGTG
>JBFYNT010000245.1:0-2813 GCA_041304225.1 Candidatus Aminicenantota bacterium | reverse complement strand
GTCGCGGTAGCAGAAAGGCAGGCCGAGCAGGCCGCCGTCCTTGGCCAGCAGGCCGAAATCGACGCCCCAGGTGTCGACCCCCAGGCTCGCGGGCTTGGCCCCGATCGCGGCCGCGGCGTCGCGCATGGCCGCCTTCATCTCGTCGAGCAGGGCGTAGACGTTCCAGTGGATGTGGCCGGCGAGCGGGAGGGGCGTGTTGGGGAAGCGGCGGACCTCGTGGACGGTGAGGCGCCCGCCGTCGAGCTTGCCGAGGACGGCCCGGCCGCTTTCGGCGCCCAGGTCGAAGGCCAGGATGTTCGCGGCGGCGTTGGTGTGGGACATGCGTCGTTCTCGAGACCTTTTTATATGCGCAACGGCGGGAGTTTTCAAGCGAAAACGGGGACATGACGAAAAGGGGGACATGACCCATTTCTCTTGAAATGGGATCGTGTCCCCGTTTTCGCTCCTGCCGTTTTGAAAACACGCGGGAATCCTTTAGAATAACTTACGGTAATTTCCTGTGCTCCCGCCGAGGTGACATGCCGCTCGAAGACAAGCTCAGACAGCTCCGCCGCGAACGCGAGGCCCGCTCGCGCCCACCACAGAGCATCGAAAAGGCCTGGGAACGGATCGACGAGGACGCCGGCCTGACGGTCAAGCAGAAGCTCGAGCGCCTGATCACGCTGACCGACAAGGGCCGGGGCCTGGCCCCCCGGACCGAAGCGCGGCCCGTCGAGGTCAAGCGCCGCGAGCCGGTCCAGGTCTTCGAGAACTCCTACATTCTCGCCGCGAACTACGGCCGGATTCCCATCGCCATGGGCCTCCAGATCCCGGCCGACATCCTGGGCTTCCTGAGCCGCGAGGCCGCCTTCGACGGGCTCGACCTGTCGACGGCCGTCTTCCTCGACCTCGAGACGACGGGCCTGGCGGGCGGCACGGGCACGGTCCCGTTCCTGGTCGGCCTGGCCTACTTCCGGGACGAGCGCTTCAAGGTCACCCAGTTCTTCCTCAACGAGATGGCCGAAGAAGACCGGCTCGTCCGCGAGCTGGCCCAGTTCGTCCAGGATATGGGTTTTAAGTCGATCGTGACCTACAACGGCAAGGCTTTCGACATGCCGCTCGTCGAGACGCGCTTCGCTATGCACCGGACGCCCTGCCCGCTTCGGGGACTGCCGCACCTGGACTTCCTGTTCTCGGCCAGGAGCCTCTGGAAGCACAAGTACGACAGCTGCCGGCTCTTCAGCCTGGCCCAGCAGATCTGCCAAGCCGAAAGGTCCGAGGACATCCCTGGCGCCGAGATCCCGCAGCGCTATTTCCAGTACATCCGCAGCGGCGACTTCTCGCTCATCGAGCCCATCCTCTATCACAACCAGGAGGACCTGCTGTCGCTCCTGGGCGTCGTCGTGGCCGGGTCCATCCTCGTCGAGCGCCACCGCGCCTCCGCGGCCCGGGGCGAGGCCGACGCCATGGACCTCTTCGGCGTGGCCAAGCTCTTCGAGAAGGCGGGCGACGCGACGATGTCCGTGGCCTTGCTGGAGCAAGCCCTGGCCCAAGGCGGGGGCCTGACGTCAGAGGTGACCCAGGTCGCGCGCAAGAAGCTCTCCCATCACTTCAAGAAGGCCAAGGATTGGGACAAGGCCCTGTCGTTCTGGCAGGAGGCGGCCGCCGGGGACGAGCTCGACAGCTTCCGGGAGCTGGCCATGTACTTCGAGCACAAGGCCAAGGACTTCGGTGAGGCCGTGCGCGTGGCGACCGAAGGCCTGGCCCTGGCCAAGGACAAGCGGCTCTTCGCGGCGGAGAAGGACTTCGAGAAGCGCATCGCCCGCATCAAAGGCAAGATGAATAAGGGGAAGGGGCCCGCGAAGCTATGAAAGCCATGGTCCTCGGCGCGAGCGGCCCGGTTTCGGGGAACCCGCTCGTGCCGAGGGACGTACCCGTTCCCGGGATCGGCCCGAAAGATATCCTGATTAGGGTCCGCGCTTGCGGCGTCTGCCACACCGACCTCCACGCGGTCGAGGGGGAGCTCCCCGAAACGAAGCTTCCCCTCATCCCGGGACACGAGGTCATTGGCGTCGTCGAGAGGGTGGGGGAGAGGGCCCGGAGATTCAAGGCCGGCGACCGGGTCGGCGCGGCCTGGCTGCGCTCGACCTGCGGGACGTGCCGGTTCTGCCTGAGCGGCCGGGAGAACCTCTGTGAAACGGCCCGCTTCAACGGCTATCACGCCGACGGCGGCTACGCCGAATTCATGGCTGTTCCCGAGAAGTTCGCTTACGCCGTTCCGGAGCGGTTCAGCGACGAAGAGGCCGCGCCGCTCATGTGCGCGGGGATCGTCGGCTACCGGGCCCTGGCGATGAGCGGGTTCGAGAGGGGCGGGACTCTCGGGCTCTACGGCTTCGGGGCCTCGGCCCACATCGCCCTCCAGATCGCCAGGCACCGGGGGTCCCGGGTGTTCGTCTTCACCCGGAGCGAGGAGCACCGGAGACTGGCCCGCGAGTTGGGCGCGGATTGGGCGGGCGCGGCGAAGGACGAGCCGCCGGCGAAACTTACGAACGCCGTCATCTTCGCCCCCGTCGGCGCGCTCTATCTCGACGCCCTGAAGGTCCTCGACAGGGGAGGGACCGTGGCTTCGGCCGGCATCCACATGTCCCCGATCCCGGAACTGGATTACGACCGGCTGCTCTATCAGGAGCGGAGAATGGTCAGCGTGGCCAACGCCACCCGCGCGGACGGGGAGGCGCTTCTGAGTGTGGCCGCCGAGATCCCCGTTCGGACGACGGTCCGGACGTTCCCCATGGAAGCGGCCAACGAAGCGCTGAACCTCCTCAAGGCCGGGA
>JBFYNT010000244.1:0-3051 GCA_041304225.1 Candidatus Aminicenantota bacterium | reverse complement strand
GTCGATGAGGATGCTGTCGACCTCGTCGACGATGGCGTAGTTGAACTCCCGCTGGGCCAGATCGGCCAGGCGGAACTTCATGTTGTCGCGGAGGTAGTCGAAGCCGAACTCGTTGTTCGTGCCGTAGGTGATGTCGGCCCGGTAGGCCGTGTAGCGCTCGGCGTCGCCGAGGTCGTGCTGGATGGTCCCGACCGAGAGGCCCAGGAAGCGGTAGATGGCGCCCATCCACTCCGTGTCGCGCTTGGCCAGGTAGTCGTTGACCGTGACGATGTGCACGCCCTTCCCCGACAGGGCGTTGAGGTAGGCGGGCAGGGTGGCGACGAGCGTTTTCCCCTCGCCCGTCTTCATCTCGGCGATCCGGCCCTGGTGGAGGACCATGCCGCCGACGAGCTGGACGTCGAAGTGGCGCATCCGGGTCGTCCGCCGGGAGGCCTCGCGAACGACGGCGAAGGCCTCGGGCAGGACGTCGTCCAGGGAGGCGCCCTGGGCGAGCTTCTCCTTGAATTCGGCGGTCTTGGCCCGGAGCTGGTCGTCGGTCAGGGGCTGGACGCGGGGCTCGAGGGCGTTGATGGCGGAGACGAGGGGCGCGATGCGCTTGAGGGTACGGTCGTTATCGGTGCCGAAAAGCTTGCGGGAAATCCACTTGTACATTTACCATTATTTATCAGAACGGCCTCCCAAAGTCAATGCGCCGGACAGGTTGACAATCGACCCCGATGCGGCCTAAACTCCTCTCGGAAGGGTTTCTCGGACAGGGGAGGGCATGCGTATGAAAAGATCCATGTGGGTGGTCTGTATCGTCCTCTGCCTCGGCGCTTGGAGCGGGCTTTTCGCCCAGCTCACCGAGGCCGAGCGGGCCGAATACGACACGTGGGAGGATTTCCTCAAGACGGCCAAGGTGGTGGCCCAGGAGCAGATGACAGGCCCCCTGGCCGTGACCAATCCCTGGGTCCTGACCCTGGAGAAGGACGGGGTCCGCCACAAGGCCCTCTGGAAGGACATCTACGGCGAGCGGATCGGCGGCTTCAAGGAGACCTGGAAGGGCGAGATCGCCGCCTACCGGCTCAGCCGGGCCTTGGGGCTGAACATGGTCCCGGTGACCGTCGAGCGCGAGTTCCAGGGCAACCGCGGGTCCTGCCAGCTGTGGATCGAAGGCTGGAACACGCTCGAGACGATCCTCAAGAAAAAGCTCAATCCCCCGGGGATCAAGGCTATGTATAACGCCCGCAACCTCTGCCTCCAACGGGCCTTCGACAACCTCATTTACAACGTCGACCGCCACCAGAGGAATTACCTCATCATGGAGGACTGGCGGATGATCCTCATCGACCATTCCCGGTCCTTCGGCACGTCGAAAAAGGCCTGCTCGGACCTGGTCTACGACGAGAAGTACAAGGAAGGGCCGCAGTTCATCGTGGAGACGCTGCCCCGGGCCTTCTTCGAGGCCCTCAAGGCGCTGACCGCGGAGAGCGTCCGCACGGAGGTCGGCGAATACCTGACCGACGCGGAGATCGCGGCCACCATGGCCCGGCGCGATCTGATGATCGCTTGGATGGACAAGCGTATCGCCAAGCTCGGCGAGGCGAAGGTCCTCTACTGACCGCCGCCGGCCCTCGGGGCCCACGGGGCGGGCGGCTTTACTTCCGCCGCCTGATACCCTATAATTTCACTAAGAATTATTTCGCGAGAAACGGAGAATTTTTCTTGCCTCGGATAGATAATAGGCTAAACTGGTCTACCGGTAAACCCATGACCCTGCTCGATGCCCCACACGGAACGCCCCTGCGGATCGTCGACCTCGCCGGCGGCGAGAGCGTCCGCCGCCGCCTGATGGCCTTAGGCTTCCACAAGGGCGATGTCGTCGAGCTCGACGGCCAGGCCATTCTCAGGGGGCCCCTTCTCGTCCGTAACTGTACCTCGGACACCACGGTCGCCCTGGGCCGCGGCGTCGCCCAGAAAGTCCTGGTCGAGGCGGTCCATGGACCGGCCTGAGGTCCCGGCCGTCATCTTCATCGGCCAGCCCAACAGCGGCAAGAGCACCCTCTTCAATTCCATCGCCGGCAACAAGGCCGAGACGTCGAACTTCCCCGGCACGTCCATCAAGCACACCCACAGCCGGGTCGCCATCGAAGGGCGCCTCCTCGACGTCGTCGACCTGCCCGGGACCTATTCCCTCTGCTCGGCCGACCCGGCCGAGCGGGTCGTGCTGACCCACCTGTTCGCGGAGAAGCCCGACCTGGTCGTCAACATCATCGACGCCTCGACGTTGAGCCGCGGCCTCGAGCTCACGCTCGAGCTGGTCGAGCTCGGCTATCCGATGATCGTCGCCCTCAACATGGTCGACGTGGCGGAGCGCAAGGGCATCGAGATCGACGCCGCCGGGATCGAGCGCCGGCTCGGCGTCCCCGTCGTCCCGACCATCGCCGCTCACGGCCGCGGCGTCCGCGAGCTTCTGGACAGGGCCTTCGAGGTCCTCGATAAAGGCCAGTCCCTCCAGGTCCTCCGGTTCTCGGACGATGTGGAGACCGAGGTGGCCGCCGTCGAGCGCGGCTTGCCGCCCGGATTCCCCGTCGTCTCCAATCCCCGGTTCACGGCCGTCAAGCTCATCGAGACGGCCGGGCACGCTTGCGGCGATTTCCTTGGCGACGTGGAGCCCGGATTGAGGGAGAGCGTCGCCCGCGCCCTGAAGGCCATCGAGCAGGATCGCGGCGCGCCCGCCTACGAGGTCATCTCGGCGGAGCGGCACCACCTGGCCATGAAGCTGGCCGAGGAGACCAGCCGCGTCCTCCACGGCAAGCGGATGACCTGGGACAAGAAGGTCGACGCCGTGCTCATGCACCCGGTGCTGGGCTACTTCATCCTGGCGGCCGTGCTCCTGGCTTTTTTCACCGTCATCTTCGAGGTCGGCAGCCCGCTCGAAACGCTCCTCCTGGCGCCGTTCAGCAGGCTGCGGGAGGTCCTGGCGGCCCGCCTGGGCGAGGGGCTCCTCTTCCATCTCGCCGAGGGGCTCATCCAGGGCGTCGGCGGGGGAGTGGCCATCGTCCTGCCGTA
>JBFYNT010000243.1:0-4918 GCA_041304225.1 Candidatus Aminicenantota bacterium | reverse complement strand
AGGCGTGGCGAGGCGCGGACTCATGGGGCGAGCGTGTCTTCCACGAGGATCTCTTCGATCTCCTCGGACGATAGGAGGCCGGCCTGGGCGGTGAACTTGGCTAGGGCTCGCAGGCCTCCCTCGCGCCCGGGGGAGGTATCGAGATAGCCGTTGAGCGCGTCCTCGATGACGCCGGCGAGCGGACGCCTTTCGAGGGCGGCTCGCTGCTTCGCGCCGGCCAGGAGCGCGTCGTCGATGACCGTGCCGATCTTCTTCTTCATGATGTGGTTCATGCCTTTACAGACGCCCGAGCACGCCTGTTCTTCTCGATGACATATTAATCGGCCCAACTCTCGCTGTCAAGATAATTATATATTTCTAGACCTATTCTAGATTCGGTCACTACCCTTGGTCGAGGCAACTTTACGCTATAATCAAGCGTCCTCATAGACAATGTCGTCCGATCATCGAGAGGAGAGCCCCATGAAAACGATGCCCCGTGACCGCCGACTCCCCCGCTCCTTCGCCGCGGCCGCCCTGCCGCTGGCCGTGATGCTTCTCGCCGCCCTGTCCGTCGCGTCGTCCCCGTCCCAAACCCCCGCCCCGTCCGCGGCGAAGCCCGAGCCTTCCCTCGATGCCAAGATCGACGCCCTGTTCGCGCCGTGGAAGGGCCTCGACTCGCCCGGCGCGGCGGTGGCCGTCGTCAAGGACGGCCTCGTCGTCTACCGCAAGGGCTTCGGTTCCGCCCAGCTCGAGTACGGCATCCCGATCACGCCGTCGACGGTCTTCCACGTCGCCTCCGTGTCCAAACAGTTCACGGCCATGGCCATCACCATGCTCGAGGCGGAGGGCAAGCTCTCGGCCGACGACGACATCCGCAAATACCTGCCCGAGATGCCCGACTTCGGGGCCACGATCACGATCCGTCACCTCCTCAACCACACCAGCGGCCTGCGCGACCAGTGGGAGCTGCTGATCCTCTCGGGCTGGCGCATGGACGACGTCATCACCCAGGACCATATCTTGGACCGCCTCCGCCGCCAGAAGGAGCTGAACTTCGCGCCCGGCTCGCGCCACCTCTACTGCAACTCCGGCTTCACCCTCCTGGCCGAGATCGTCTCGCGGGTGAGCGGCCGGCCCTTCACCGACTGGACCCAAGACCACATCTTCGCCCCGCTCGGCATGACCTCGACCCACTTCCACATCGATCACACCCAAGTCGTCCGCGACCGGGCCTACTCCTACCGCGGCGACCTCAAGGGCGGCTTCCACAACGCCCCCCTCAACTACGCCAACGTCGGGGCCACGAGCCTGTTCACGACCGTCGAGGACCTGGCCAACTGGATCCGCAACTACGAGGAGAAGAAGGTCGGCGGCCCGGCCGTCTGGGACAAGATGCTGGCCAAGGGCAAGCTCACGGACGGGAGCGAGATCGGCTACGCCCGGGGCATCATGCACGGCGTCTATCGGGGCCTCAAGACCATCGGCCACAGCGGCGGCGACGCCGGCTTCCGCAGCCACGCGGTCTTCTTCCCCGGCCAGAGGTTCGGGGTGGCGGTCTTCTCGAACCTGGCCTCGTTCGACGCAGGCGGCATGGCCATGCGGGTCGCCGATATCTACCTGGCCGGACAGCTCACGGAAGCGGCCTCGCCCGCCCCTTCGGCCCCGGCGGCCGGGCCCGCGTCCGGGCCGATCGCCCTGTCGGCCGAAGCGCTCGAGGCCTGTGCCGGCACCTACTGGCTCGAATCCGATCTGCTCCGCAAGCTCGTCGTCGACCGAGACAAGCTCTTCTACGTCCGCTCGGCCGACAACAGGTCCGAGCTGGCGCCGCTCTCGCCGACGCGGTTCAAGATGCTCGGAGTCCCCGGCGACGTCTACCTCGAATTCTCCGCCCCTGTCGGAGGTCTCTACAGCGCGTTCGCCTTTCTGGAGGCCGACGGCTCGAGGATCGGGGCCAAGCGCGTCGAGCCCTTCGAGCCGACCGAAGCCCAGCTCAAAGAATACGCCGGAAGCTATTATTCGGACGAGCTCGACACGCGTTACGATCTCAAGCTGAAGTCCGGCTCGCTCTGGTTCGGGGCCGGGCACAACGAAGAGGTCCGGGTCGTGCCGCAGAAGAAGGACTTTTTCTCGGCGGAAAACGGGCGGATCGAGTTCGACCGGGACGGGAAGGGCCGCGTCTCGGGCTTCCGGATCTCGACCGGCCGCGTCCTCAACCTCAGGTTCACGCGGGAGCGGGCCCGGACCTAGCCGGGGGGCGGCACAGTTCTTGCACGGCTTGTGAAGCATGGGATGCGCCCTGCCCCCGGCTCCAGGGTTAAGCCACGGAAGGAGCGAAATGTTGAAAAGAAAATTTACATGGACGGCGCTCTGCGCCGGGCTCCTGCTAGCCGCCGGGGCGTTCGGCGGCCAGGACATTTTCGAGGCCGTCATGGCGGGGGACCTGGCCAAGGTCAAAGCCGTCGTCGACGCCGATCCTGAGGCCCTCGAGGCCAGGAACAGCTACCGGCAGACGCCGCTCATCCTGGCCATCCAAAAGAAGAAGATCGAGGTCGCGGAATACCTCCTCTCCCGCGGAGCGGACGTCAACGCCAAGGAGGTCTCCGGGGCCACGCCCCTGTCCTACGCCATAACGGGCGGGTTCACCGGCCTGGCCAAGACGCTCGTCGAGCGGAGGGCCGACATCGATTCCCCCGCGATGTGGAACATGAGCCCGCTCCCGTTCGCCCTCGAATTCGGCCGGAAGGACATCGCGGAGATGCTGGCCGACAAGGGCGCGGCCATTCCCATCGAGCCGGGGCAGGAATCCTACCGGCTCTTCTTCTCCGCCTGTTCGAACGGTTCGGTGAAACTGGTGGACCGGATGCTCGAGAAGGGCTTCAAGATCGGCGACAACCAATACAGCCGGGGCCTGCCTCTGCTCGCGGCGGGCGGAGGCTCAGCCGCGATCGTCGAGAAGCTGACCGGGCTCGGCTTCGACATGGGCCGCACGAACGAGCTGGGCTGGGCCCCGCTCCACGCCGCCGCGGAGAAAGGCCACTCCCAGGTCGCGGCCATCCTGTTGTCCCACGGCGCGGCGATCGACGGCCGGACGCTCTCCGGCAAGAGCGCCTACGATATCGCCGTCGCTCTGGGGAAGACCGAGGTCGCCGGCCTGCTGAAGGACAAGGGCGCCGACGTGTCCGGTCTGAAGTTCCCGCTGCTCAAAGGACCGTACTTGGGCCAGCCCGAGCCGGAGGACAAGCCGCGAATGTTCGCCTTGGACATCGTCTCCACGCGGCACATGATCCACGGCGGTGTCGTCTTCACGCCGGACGGCCGGGAGGCCTATTGGTCGGGCAGCTACCCCGCGGCCGGCTCGGACAAGCCCGAATATCAGATCCTGACGATGGAACAGGAGCAAGGGACCTGGGGAACGCCGCGGCTGGCCCCCTTCTGCCGGGTGGGATACCAGGACGACTGCCCCTTCATCACCCCGGACGGAAAGCGGGTCTTCTTCCTGTCCCGGAGGCCTCTCGCGCCCGGCGGGCTTCTAGCCGACCGCGAGAATATCTGGACCGCCGAAAGAAAGGGAGACGCGTGGGGGGAGCCGGAATACCTGGGGGACGCGATCAACTCGCTTCAGGTGCACTGGCAGGTCTCTACGGACCTCGAAGGCAACCTCTATTTCGGCGGCCAGGACCCCGAGGGGAAGACGATGGGCGACATCTTCGTCTCCCGACGCGAGGGCGGACGCTTCTCGAAGCCGGAGAAGCTGGCCCCGGCCGTCTCGTCTGCCGATCACGAGCATTCGCCCACGATCGCGCCGGACGGCTCCTACATCATCTTCTCCCGGGCCTCCCAACAGAGGGTCCAACTGGGCCTCTTCATCAGCTTCAAGAAGAAGGACGGCCAGTGGGGGGACGCGATCTGCTTGAACGAGGTCGTCGGCTGCCCGACGGCCTCGCAATGCACGTCGGTGACGCCCGACGGGAAATACCTCTTCTACATATCCTGGGGATTCGAAGAATGGGCCGCGTATTGGGTCAAGTCCGACGTCATCTCAAAGCTGAGACCGAAAGGATAAGGA
Organism: Candidatus Aminicenantota bacterium; assembly: GCA_041304225.1. Classification (GTDB taxonomy): domain Bacteria; phylum Acidobacteriota; class Aminicenantia; order Aminicenantales; family Saccharicenantaceae; genus RBG-16-66-30. Next base: position 870 of record JBFYNT010000243.1, on the reverse strand, counting down.
GGACCTCATGAAAACATTGAAGTCCGCTCGCATCTTCGCGCTTCTGACGGCCGGGCTGTGCGCCCTGGCCCTGATCTCGGTTCCGGCCATGGCCGGCCAGTCCGGCGCCGACGAGGCCCTGGCCAAGAAGTACGCCCCGGTCATCGGGACCTACGAGCTCGATCTGACGGCCGTGGGCGGCGATCTGCATCCCACGGACGTCGTCGTCAGGGACGGGAAGCTGTGGATCGACGATGGCGACGGCTTTCCGGCGGAAATCAGGCCGGTCGGCGATTCGGGCCTGGAATTCGAAGGCCAGGACGATAAAAATGGCGCTGTCAAGGTCACCTTCATCAAGAACGATAAGGGCGCCGTGATCAAGATGCATCTGGTCATGCCGGACAACGGCCTGGACGCTTTCGGGAACAAGATCAAATAAGGACCCGTGCTATAATTTCCAGGGCTTCGGCTCCACGTTAACCTGGAACGGTTCGAGGTCGGGATGGCTCTCTTCGCGCGGATCATCGGCCGGGACGAACGAGAGGCCCCTCTCCGCCTGAAGGACGGCGACGCCTTCTCCCTCTGCCTCGCGAATTACGGCCTCACGGCCCGCGAGGGCGAGATCGTCCGCCGGCTCATCGAGGGCCGGAACAACGAAGAGATCGCCGCCCAACTCTTCATCTCGAACCACACCGTCAAGAACCACGTCCACAACGTCTACAAGAAGCTTGGCATCGGCAACCGGGTCCAGCTCATCCAGCGCTTCCGCTCCGCGCTCGAGGAGAGCGGGCCGCCGGCCCCGGTCCCGCGGACGGGCCGGTCCCGGGACGCGCGCTTCCTCGTCCCGGCCCTGATCGTCTCCGTCGTCGCCGCGCTGGCGGCGGTCTTCCT
>JBFYNT010000242.1:0-3910 GCA_041304225.1 Candidatus Aminicenantota bacterium | reverse complement strand
GGCGGGGGCGCGTCAAACGCCCCCATGGGATGAGTCGATCAGCGGACGCCGAAATTGGTGGCGGTCCGCTCCTCGCTCCGGTCGGTGGCCGGGGCGGGCTCCGGCGCGAGGGCCGAGATCTCGGCCCGCAGCTCCGGGGTCATCGGGATCTTGACCGACTCGAGCAGGGGCGCCAGCTGCCCGGTGTTCCTGGCGCCGATGATGGGCGCTGTGACCGCCGGATGGGCCGCCGCCCAGGCCACGGCCAGGGCCGCGGGATCATAGCCTCGCGAGCGGGCGAAGGCCTCGAAACGGTCGGCCACCTCGTAGTTCAGGGCGTCGGCGTAGCGCGTCCCGTAGATCTTGTTCTCGACGAGGCGCCCCGCGTCGGGCCGGCGTGAGACGCCGTACTTGCCGCTGAGCAGGCCGCCCCCGAGCGGGCCGTAGGGGAAGACGCCCAGTCCTTCGGCCTCGGCCATGGGCAGGATCTCCGCCTCGGCCTGGCGCTTGACCAGGTTGTACATCGGCTGGAGGCAGGCGAACGCGGCCAGCCCCAGCCGCGCGGAGAGGCCCAGGCCCTTCTCGACCTGCCAGGCGGCGAAGTTGCTGGCCCCGGTGTAGACGACCTTGCCCTGCCGGACGAGGTCGTCGAAGGCCCGCAGGGTCTCTTCGAGCGGCGTCCGGTCGTCGAAGCGGTGGATGTAATAGATGTCGATGCGGTCGGTCCCGAGCCGCCGCAGGCTGGCCTCGACGGCGAACATGACCCGCCGGCGGGAGGCGCCCATGGCGTTGACATCGGGCCCCATCGGGAAATAGACCTTACTGGTGACCAGGACCTCTTCGCGGCAGTCTTTGATGAGCCCGCCGAGGATCTCCTCGGCCCGGCCCTTGGCGTACATGTCGGCGCAATCGAAAACGTTGACGCCGGCGTCGCGGCAGGCCTTGAAGAGGGCCTTGGACATGGCCTCGTCGGCGTCGCCGCCGAAGGACATCGTCCCGTAGGCGACGGTCGAGACCTTGACCCCGGTCCGTCCCAGGAACTTGTAAGTCATGGCGTTCTCCTTTTCAGATCGAGCCCGTGCCCGACCGGATAGAGGCCGGGGATCGGGACGGGCAGCCGGCCGGCGACGTCGAGCTCGCCGGCGAGGGCCCGGGCGGCCACGGTCTGCGCCTCCGCCGTCGCCCGGTACATGCAGACGTAGGCCTCGACTTCGGGGAAATGGCGCAGGAAATAGGGACTGCCGAAGGACACGACGGCCACGGACGGTCCTCCCTCGACCGCCGCGAGCCTGCGGATGAGCTCGACGTGGGCGGGCGACAGGCCGACCGTGCCCTTGCTGTCCGCCAGCCGGGAGAAGAGGGCCACGACCGCGACCTCGGCGGTCGAAGCCTTGGCGAAGGTCTCTTCGAGCGCGCCCCGGTCCGTGTCGCCGTCGGCGTAGAAGGCGGCCGCGCCGGGGAACCTCTTGCGCATCGCGTTGACGAAGGCCTGGCCGGCGAAATAATCGCCGAGATCGCTGCTCAGCGAAAGGAAGGCCAGCTTCCCGGGCGCGACGGAGAGCGGCAGGACCCCGCCTTCGTTCCGGACCAGAGTCGTCGAGCTCTCGTAGGTCTTGAGGGCCTGATCGAGATGGGCCTTCGGGGCGACGCGGACCGGGAGCTCGTCGAGGCGCACGAACCGGCTCCGGTCGAGGCCGAGCGAGGCCTTGATCTCGAGGATACGGCGGACCGAGCGGTCGATCCGCGATTCGGGGACGCGGCCGTCCTTGACCGCCGCGGCGAGATAGGCGATGACCTTGGCCGGGTCGGGCGGGAGCAGGAGCTGGTCGACCCCGGCCTGGACGGCCCGCAGGGCCGCCTCCTCCGTCGAAAAGGAGCCGGTCACGCCGGCCATCTCCAGGGCGTCGGTGACGACCAGGCCGTGGAAGCCGAGCTTCTGGCGCAGGACGCCGGTCATGATGGGCGCGGACAGGGTCGCGGGCAGGCCCGGCGTCGGATCGAGGGCCGGGACGGCCAGATGGGCGCTCATGACCGCCCGGACGCCGGCGTCGATGGCCTCACGGAAAGGATAGAGCTCGACCTTCTCCAGCCGGTCGAGGTCGGCGGTGATGGTCGGCAGGAGCGAATGGGAATCCTGGGAGGTGTCGCCGTGGCCGGGGAAGTGCTTGGCCGTGGCGATCATGCCGTTCTCCTGGACGCCGCGGATGAAGGCGTTGGCGATGCGGGCGACTAGGGCCGGATCGGCCCCGACCGCGCGGGTGTTGATGATGGGATTGTCGGGATCGACATTGACGTCGACGACCGGGGCGTAGGTCATGTGGATGCCCATGGCCCGGCCCTCGAGGGCGGTGATACGGCCCATGGCATAGGCCAGGCGCTCCGAGCCGGCCGCGCCGAGCGACATGAGCGGCGGGAAGAGGGTCGGGCCGGTGACCCGGTTGGCCGCGCCGCGCTCGAAGTCCGCCGCCATGAGGAGCGGCACCTTGGCCAGCTTCTGGAAAGCGTTGGCCAGGCGGGCCGTCTCGTAGACCTCGGCCGGGGCGAAGAGGATGAGGCCGCCGACCCGGGAGTCGACGACGAGCGACTCGAGCTCCCGGAGGGAAGCGCTGTCGGCGTTGCGGAACTCGGCCGTGAACCGGACGGCGATCATCTGGCCGACCTTCTCTTCGACGGTCATCCGGTCCAGGGTCCGGGACACCCAGCCGCCGTGGGGCGCGCCCAGGCGGGGCGCCGCGCCGGGCGCCGGCATCCGGGCGGCGCAGCCCCCGGCGGCGAGGACAAGCCCGAGGGCCGCGGCGGCCGTTCGCGTCTTGGTCATGGTCGTTCTCCCCTCCCCCTCTCCGGCCGGCCGGGACGCGGCCTCAGTACCGGACCAGGGCGCGGACCTCGACGTCCGGATGGGCCTGTTTGATGAAGTCGAGCCCGCCGAGGAAGGACAGCTCGACCACGGCCCCGAAGCCGACGACGTCGCCCTTGAGCATCTTGACCAGGTTGATGGCGCTCACCGAGGACGAGCCGGTGGCGATGAGGTCGTCGACGACGAGGACGCGCTGGCCGGGGGCGACGCCGTCCTCGTGCATCTCGAAGTGCTCGACGGCGTACTCGTTGGGGGCGACGACGCAGGCGGCTTTGCGCGGCAGCTTGCCCTTCTTGCGGATGACGGTCAGCCCCAGCCCGAGCTCGCGGGCCAGGGCGGCGCCGAAGAGGAAGCCGCGCGACTCGATGCCGGCCACGATCTCCGGGCGGCGGGTGCGGGCCCAGGCGGCCAGCTCGTCGACGGCGAAGCGGAAGGCCTGGGCGCTCTGGCAGATGGGCGTGATGTCCTTGAAGACGATGCCCGGCTTGGGGAAGTCGGGCACGTCGATGATGTAGCTTTTAAGATCGATGCTCATGGCGGCCCTTACTTTATCAAAAGGCGCCCCCTCCCCGCAATCAGAAGGTACCAATCAGAACGTACCTGGTCTTCACAAACGCACTTTGACAGGCGGGAATGTGAAGACCTGGCACCGGCCCTCCTTCTTCAAGTAGGGGCCAGGTCTTCACATCTCTGCCTGATAATGGCCATCTGTGAAGACCAGGTACCTTCTAATTCTTCGTTTTTGCTATACTGGGAACGATGGCCATCGACTGGTCCCTCTACCTCGTCGCCGACGCCGATTACGCCGCGGGGCGCGATCTCCCCGCGTTGGTCGATTCGGCCGTCCGCGGCGGCGCCACCGTCGTCCAGCTCCGGGCCAAGAGCCTCGAGGGCCGGGCCTTCGTCGAGCTCGGGCTCGAGATCGCCCGGCGCCTCGCCGGGTCCGGCGTGCCGCTCCTCGTCAACGACCGCCTGGACGTCGCGCTGGCCTGCGGCGCGGCCGGCGTCCACCTCGGCCAGGACGACATCCCCGCCGCCGCGGCCCGGCGCATCCTGGGACTGGGCGCGACGATC
>JBFYNT010000241.1:0-2988 GCA_041304225.1 Candidatus Aminicenantota bacterium | reverse complement strand
CGATCTCGTCGATGAGGGCCTTGACCTCGGCCTGTTCCATGTTCAGCCGGAACGAGGCCTTGAGGGCCTCCAGGGCCCTGGCGTTATCGCCGATCTTGTGGTAGCAGGTCCCGAGCGTGGCCAAGAGCCCGGCATCGCTGTTGTAGATCCGGTTGCCTTCCTGGAGGCTGAGGATGGCCTCGTCGTAGCGCTCGAGGCCGGCCAGGGCCTGCCCCTTGAGCAAGGCATATTGGAAGCGGAGCTTTTCCTCGCTCCCGATCCGCTCGATCGCGGCCACGGCCTCCGTGTAGCGTTTTTCCTTGATCAGGAAGCCGGCGTACTCCGGGATCTTGCCGGTGTACCCGGGATTGAGGTTCAGGGCCAGGGCGTAGGCCGCGCCCGCCTTGGCGGACTGGCCGACCTGACTGTACTGGTAGGCGAGCATGTAATGGAACAGGAAGACGTTGGCGAGGGAGAAGGACTTGGAAATGGTGACCGGGTGGGCGAGGGATTGGGCCGGAGAGACGATGAACTGGCCGGCCTTCTGGTCGACAACGCCGCCGGCGGCGTCGCGAAGGGCCAGGGTCATCTCATAATAGTCCGGAGGGAGGTCGGAGGCGGCCAGGGTCTGGATGACGACGAGGGACCGGTTGAACGGCTGCCGGCTCAGGGGCAGGGTGTAGCTCCTCGCGGCGGGAGCGGCCTGGCTCGCGCCCTTGATGGCGATCCCGACCGATCCGGATTCCCAGAGCTCCTTGGTCAGACCGGCGACGCTGAAGATATAGGAGATCTGGTCGGCCTGGACGAACGTGGACTTGGGGTCCACCTGGAGCTTCGTGTTATCGGCCTGGAACGGGACGTGGGTCCCGGCCGGGATGGTTTCCGTCCTGGCGCCGAAGGCGGGGGCGAGGAGGCGGGGCGGCCCGTCGATCGCCGGCACTTCGATGTCGCGTTCCAGGATGCTGAACTCCTTGCCGACCGTGTTCCTCAGCAGGACCGTCAAATGGCTCTTCCCTTCGGCCACGGGCACGGAGTCGGCGATGGAAACGCCCATGCCTTCCGTCTCCCCGATCCGGCTCTCGGGGATGGTCAGCGGGTATTCCTTGCTGTATTGCAGGACGACCTTGTCTCCGACCCGGAGGTTGACGTCCACGAGGAAGTTCGTGGAGTATTCGGAGTTGGGCTCGTAGAAATCGAGCGACAGCCGTTCGGGCGACATGACGAAATCGCAATAGGCCAAGCCCGTCCGCGGATCGACCAGGACGGCCACCGACGATTCGGTCTTGATGTAGTTCGTCAGGTACTCGGTGCTCACGATGCCTTTGTAGTTCAGGAAGTGCGTCGCGTAACGGACGTCGAGGCCCTTCTTCGGGGATTCCAGGATGGCGGCCATGTAGAAGGAGGTGTCGAGAGAGGGCTGATAATTGTAGCCGAACTCGCCCGGAACGATCGACAGCGCGACGCGGGCGAGATCGGGCTGTTCCCTCACGAGCTTCTCGTAGAGCCCCTCGTAGTCCGTGAGCGCGTACTGGCCCTGGGCGTTGACCAGGAGCCGGGCCGGCCCGTCGGCCACGGGATCGTAGAGCTTGTACTCGCCGGCGTTCCGGTATTGAAAGAAGCACAGCTCGAAATAAGCGGGCATGCCCTTGGACGTGTCCCCGTAGTACGCCCAGACCTCGGCCGGATAGGTCTCGAGCGAGCCGGCCATCGAGGTCGTGCTCTTGGGCGGGCCCAGGATGATGTAGATCCGGCCCCGGTCGGTCTTCCAACCCGGGCGCACGGAGCCGAAATGGAAGCGGTAATCCGCCTCCTTGAAGCGCTTGAGATGCTCGTCCTGGAACTCGTTCTGGGGCGTCGCCGGGGTCGGGTCGCGCATGTTCCAGAACGCCTTGATGAAGATGTCCCTGTCCCGTTCGTTCTGCAGATGCAGGAAGACATCCAACTCCTTCTCGGTGATGATGTAGCTCGTGAGGTCCAGCCATTCCTGGTATCGAGGCGGCAGGTCCTTGACCCTGATCTTGGTCTGGGCGGGGAGCCGGCCGGCGCTCGAGAGCAGGACGAGCGCCCCGGCGAGAGCGACGCATCGGCGGAGAGTCCCGGTCCGGATCATGATGACACCTCCAATCCAGTATCTTAGTTAAAAGCCGGGGAAATATCCACCGCGCCGGCGAGGAGGGCGCGGACGCGCCTTTCGGGCGGGCCTTCCCACACGGATAGAACGACGGCCGGCGGCGGACCGTTCCCCCGGCCGGAGGCCCAGGCCCGGTCCGACCGATTATGCATATTTTTGGATTTTATCCAGAAAAATGTATGACGCGCGGCGATTCGTTTGAGGTAATTCGCTGATAATAATTGTTTTTATAGGCCATCGACGCTTGGCATATTTCTTGGATATAAAAGGGCACATTCAGGGAACATAGGACTATCCCATGTCAATCCATTACATCAAGGAGGTATCAGCGAAGAGGGTACGTTCAACAACTCGGGAGTCGGAGGAAAGTGGGGCGAGAATGAACCCGCCCCAGGGAATGGGAAACTTGAAGCCTACCCAATAGGAGGGTAAATGAAAAGGCTACTCGTACTGATCTTCTGCCTGGCCTTGCCGTTCGGGCTGATGGCCCAATCGAGATCGGGCTCCATCAGCGGAACGGTCACGGATTCCGAAGGCAATCCTTTGCCCGGAGTCAGCCTGACCCTGACGGGCGAGACGATCGCCCCGATGTCGACCGTGAGCAGCGCCGAAGGGAAGTTCCGCTTCCTGTCGCTGTATCCGGCCAACGATTACGTCATCAAGGCCGAGCTCCAGGGATTCAAGACCAAGCTCGAAACGGGCGTCATCGTCAACATCGCCAAGGACTCCAACATCGCCATCAGCATGGAGCAGGGCGCGTTGGAAGAACAGATCACGGTCATCGCCCAGACGCCGATGATCCAGGCCAAGAAAACGCAGATCACGCATACCGTCAACGCGGAGATGCTGGCGGCCCTGCCGTCGGCCCGCGACCCGTG
>JBFYNT010000240.1:0-13326 GCA_041304225.1 Candidatus Aminicenantota bacterium | reverse complement strand
GAGCCCCTGGACCTCCGCGACAAGGCCATCCTGGAGCTGTTCTACGCGACGGGCATCCGGGTGTCGGAGCTCGTCGGCATCGAGCCGCCGGACCTCCACTTCGGGGAGCGCCTCGTCCGCGTCCGGGGCAAGGGCAAGAAAGAGAGGATCGTCCCGTTCGGCCAGAAGGCCCGCCAGGCCCTCGAGGATTACCGACGGGTCCGGCCGGATCTTCTGCGCGGTGGCGGGGGAGGCGAGGCCTTCTTCCTGAACTATCGCGGCGGCCGGCTGACGGCCCGGTCGGTCCAGAGGATGGTCCATAAGTACATCCGCCGCACGGCCGTGGCCCGCAAGATCAGCCCCCACTCGCTCCGCCATTCCTTCGCGACGCACCTCCTCGGCCGGGGGGCGGACCTGCGGGTCATCCAGGAGCTCCTGGGCCACGCCAGCCTGGCCACGACGCAGAAGTACACCCACGTCGACCTCCAGCAGTTGCTCACGGTTTACAAGAAAAGCCATCCACGATCCTGACGGGCGCTCTGCGGCCTCCCGGCTTCAGGGCCCGGCAATCCGTGTTTCCCGGCCCACCCCGTTTCGTCTACGGGGATTGACGCGCGCCCTTCCGGTTTTTCTGTAAACGACACAAAACAGTAATAAAACGAAGGCCGCGAGAATGGCACGGACGCCGCATTCCCATCGAGCGAAAGGAGTTTCACCCATGATCAATTCAAGGCACAAGGTCCTGGCGCTCGGGTTGGCGGCGGTCGTCCTGGCGATCTCGTTCGCCTCGGCCTACGCCCAATCGGCGGCGCCGAAGGCCCGGGTCAACATCAACACGGCCCCGGCTTCGGAGCTCGAGACCCTGCCCCGGATCGGTCCCAAGGTCGCCCAGCGGATCGTCGATTTCCGGACCAAGAACGGGAACTTCAAGAAGGTCGAGGAGATCATGAAGGTCCAGGGCGTCGGCGAGAAGGTCTATGAGCAGATCAAGGACCTGATCACCGTGGGCGCGGAGAACGCGCCGAAGTGACCGCCAAGGCCCTGTCCGGAAGGTCCCCGGACAGGGCCTCCCTTTTCGTCTCGACGAAGGCCCTCAGCTTGCGGACGGCCCGGCCGCGGTGGCTGATCCCATTCTTGACGTCCGGGGGGAGCTCGGCGAGGGTCTTCCCGAGCCGCGGGTAGTAGAAGAGGGGATCGTATCCGAATCCGGACGCGCCGCGCGGCGCGAGGCCGATGCGGCCGCGGACCTCGCCGCGAAACTCCCCGACGACCCGGCCGCGCACGGCCAGGACCATGACGCAGACGAACCGGGCTTGGCGGTCCTTCGCCGGGACGGACCCGAGAAGGCGAAGGACCTTGCGGTTGTTCTTTTCGTCGGTCGGCCGGGGGGCGGAGAAGCGGGCCGAACGGACGCCCGGGGCGCCGCCCAAGGCCTCGATCTCGAGCCCCGAATCCTCGGCCAGGACCGGGCCGGGCCAGCGGCGGCTATAGTGAAGGCCCTTGGCCCGGGCGTTCGCGGCGAAGGTCCGGCCCCTCTCCGCCGGCGACGGACCCGGCAGGACGTCGCCCAGCCCGACGACCGGGAGGGAGAGCCCTTCGAGGGCCCGACGGATCTCGCGGAGCTTGCCGGCGTTCCCCGTCGCCAGGAGCAGGCGCCGCTCAGTCAATCTTCAGCTCTTCGATGTCGGCCAGCTCCAGGAGGCCCTGGTTGAATTCCTGTTCCTTCTCCTCGGAGGCCGAGAAAGCGAACGTCAGGAGGTAGGAGGAGCCCTCCTGTTTCATGGTCAGGCGCTCGAGCCGGACGCCGTGGTGGAGGGCCAGCTTGCGCAGGCTCGACAGGATGTAAGGCCGGGCCTTGGCCTTGAGGTGGTAGTGGAACTGCGATTTGTGGAGGTAGGTGGCCTCGATCTTCCCGAACAGGAGCAGGGTGACGATGGTCAGGGCGGTGAAGATCAAGGCGGGCACGTAGTAGCCGGCGCCGATGACCAGGCCCAGGCCGGCGACCAGCCACAGCGTCGAGGCCGTGGTCAGGCCGGCGATCGTCCCCCGCGCCTGCAGGATCGTCCCGGCGCCGAGGAAACCTATGCCCGTGATGACCCCCGCGGCCATACGGACGAGCGTGTCGGGCGACCCTCCTTTCCCCTGGACCAGGAGCACCGCCAAGGTCATCATCATCGTCGAGCCGACGCAGACGAGGATGTTCGTCCGGAATCCGGCCGGCTTCTGGCTGGCCTCCCGCTCGAGGCCGATGAGCCCGCCGAGCGCGATGGCCAGGACGAGCTTGAGAAGGGTCGCGAGAATGTCCATGGCGCCTTTTTAACATCGGCCGGGGAGGTTGTCAATCCGGGCCGTCCTCTGCTAGAATGGCCCGGCGCGTTCGCCAGGAGGAACACCATGCCCGCATACATCCGGAAGGTCCAGGCCCGCGAGATCCTCGATTCCCGCGGCAATCCCACCGTCGAGGCCGAGGTCGTTCTCTCGGACGGCTCCTTCGGCCGCGCCGCCGTGCCCTCGGGCGCCTCGACCGGCGTCTACGAAGCCCTCGAGCTCCGCGACGGGGACAAGGGCCGCTACCTGGGCAAGGGCGTCCTCAAGGCCGTCGCCCACGTCTCCATCGACATCGCCGAGGTCGTCCGCGACCTCGACGCCTTCGACCAGGCCGGCGTCGACCGGGCCATGCTGGCCCTGGACGGGACGGAATACAAGAGCAAGCTCGGGGCCAACGCCGTGCTGGGCGTCAGCATGGCCGTGGCCCGGGCCGCGGCCGCGTCGGCCCGGATGCCCCTCTACCGCTACCTCGGCGGCGCTTCCGCCAACCTCCTGCCCGTGCCGATGTTCAACATCCTCAACGGCGGCGTCCACGCCAACTGGCAGAGCACCGACCTCCAGGAGTTCATGATCGCGCCGGTCGGGGCCCCGAACTTCCGGGAGGCCCTGCGCTGGGGCGCCGAGACCTACCACGCCCTCAAAAGCGTCCTCAAGGCGGGCGGCTACTCGACGGGCGTCGGCGACGAGGGCGGCTTCGCCCCGGCCTTCAAGAAGAACGCGGACGCGGTGGAGACCATCCTGACGGCGATCGAAAAGGCCGGTTACAGGCCCGGCGAGGACATCGTTCTCGCCATCGACGGCGCGGTGAGCAGCATATACGAAGACGGCTTCTACAATCTGAGGACGGAGAACCGGAAGGTCAGATCGGAGGAGATGGTCCAGCTGTATGACGATTGGGTCAGGAAATACCCGATCCGGGTCATCGAAGATGGTCTGGCCGAGGACGACTGGGACGGTTGGAAGCTGCTGAATAAAACGCTCGGCGGCCGGATCGAGCTCGTCGGCGACGACCTCTTCGTCACTAACGTCAAGCGGATCGCCCGGGGAATCCAGGAGAACGCGGCTAACGCGGTGCTCATCAAGCTCAACCAGATCGGCACCCTGACCGAGACAGTCGCTGCGATCGAGCTGGCCCGCAAAGCCGGCTGGGGCGCCATGGTCTCCCATCGGAGCGGCGAAACGGTCGACAGCTTCATCGCCGACCTGACCGTGGCCATGGGTACCGGCCACCTCAAGACCGGCGCGCCCTGCCGCGGCGAAAGGGTGGAGAAGTACAACCAGCTGCTCCGGATCGAGGAGGAGCTCGGTTCCAACGCCGTCTTCGCCGGCTGCAAGGCGTTCGTCCGGCAGGGATAGATCGGGAGGCCCCCAGGCCCGGCGCGGGTCGCCGGGCCTGATAGGGGATGCGCCTTCCCGGGGTGATGGAGTTCGCCCGAACCGCTTCGTCGTAAGCTGATAACTCCTACAGATCGAATGAATGGTAGGAGTCTTCCCATGAAAGCGAATCTCGTGCCCCTCGTCGTCGGGGGACTTGTCTTCCTGGCCAGCCTGATCTCGCTGAAGGTTGGATTGTCCGTCGCCATCATCGAGATCCTTTTGGGCGCCGTGGCCGGGAACGCGGGCCTCAGGCCCGAAGCTTGGATGACCTACGTCGCCGGCTTCGGCGGAATCCTGCTGACGTTCCTAGCGGGGGCGGAGATCGACACGCGGATGCTGAGGGACAGATCTAAAGAGAGCCTCCTGATCGGTATCTTTTCCTTTGCGCTGCCGTTCCTCGGCGTCTTCCTATATGCCCGCCTCGTGGCCGGTTGGAACCCGAAGGCCGCCCTTATCGCAGGTACGGCCCTGTCCACGACCTCTCTGGCCGTCGTTTACTCGGTGCTCGTCGAGACCGGGCTGGCCAAAACGGAGATCGGGAAGCTGATCATGGCCTCCACGTTCGTCACGGACATGGGGACGGCATTAGCCTTGAGCATCCTCTTCGTCAAGCCGACCCTCTATACGTTGATCTTCATATCCGTGTCCCTGAACATCATCTATTTCGCGGATAAACTCTCACACCGCGTTTTCGTCAATCCGCTGCTGCAAAATAAGGTCATCGAACCCGAAATTAAATACGTCTTCCTCCTTCTGTTGGCGTTCATGTACTTCGCCAACCTGGGAGAGGGCCATGCGGTCCTCCCGGCCTTCCTGTTGGGCCTGATTATGTCGCCGCACTTCAAGGAATCGTCGAGGTCCCATGTCGTCAAGCATAGGCTCAGGACGGTGTCCTATGCGTTCATCACGCCGCTGTTCTTCATCGTGGGTGGGATGAAGATCTCGTTCCCCATGATCCTGTCGGCCTTGGGGCTTTTCGCTGTCCTATTCGGTTTGAAGATCCTTCTGAAGTTCCTCGGCGTGTTCTTCCTGGCCAAAAAATTCATCCCCAAGGGGACGATCTACACCACCTTGTTGATGAGCACCGGGCTGACGTTCGGGACGATATCGAGCCTCTTCGGCCTCAATTCTGGTTATATCACCCAGGTCCAATACTCGGTCCTCATCGGGGTCGTCATCGCCAGCGCCGTCATCCCGACCTTCATCGCCCAGCGCTGGTTCGCTCCCCGGCATGACGAAGACATCGTCGATACGAACGGGGAATCCCGGTGACAGTGAGTCGAGGGGACGCCGGCCCATGCTCAAACCGATAGTCGTGATCGCCCTCGTTTTCGCCCCTCTCGCGGCTGCGATCGCCTTCATCATTACATATGAGGAGTATTCCAAGCACCTGGCCGACAAGCGGAAAGTGCTGAAGATATCTCTGAGAATGGCGCTGGTGACCTTTGCCTTTTTTTTGACGGTTCCGCCCCTCTTGATCTGGCTGTTCCTGGCTCGGTGAGTCCCAACCGTCTCAGATCGACGGGAAATCCCTTGACAGCCGGCTTTTAAAGATGTTAAATGACTTAGTCAATTGATTAAGTCAATTAACAGGGAGGCCCCATGAGGCTTTCGACCAAAGGCGAATACGCCAGCCGGGCCATGCTGGAGCTCTCCCGACGCTACCTCGACGGGCCCGTCCACAGCCGGGAGATCTCCAAGGCCCAGGAGATCCCGCCGCATTTCCTCCAGCAGATCCTCCTCCTCCTGAAGCGGGCCGGCTATCTCAAGAGCCGCAAGGGCCAGAAGGGCGGCTACGTCCTGGCCAAACCGCCCGGTGAGATCAACGTGGCCGAGGTCATCCGGGTCATGGACGGCCCCTTGGCCCCCATCGACTGCGTCAGCGTCATGGCCCACGAGCCGTGCCCCATGGAAGGCACGTGCGGCCTGCGCTGGCTGTGGAAGGACGTCCGTGACGCGGTCGCCGAGATCCTCGAAAAGACGACTTTCGCCGATCTGGTCCGCAAGAGCGCGCCCGCGGCGGGCCTAAAGGGAAGGCGGTCATGAGCGTGCGATCGGTAGGGCTCCTTTTCCTGCTCGCTTTGACGGCGGGACTATCGGTACCCGCGGAGCCAATCCCCGCCGCAAGCACCCCGAAGGCCGTGGGGCAGACGGCCGTCAGGCCGGCCCGCGGCAACCTGTCCCTTTCGGGCGCCTGGGCCCTCTACCCCCTGGCCGTCCGTTGGCAGGAGGAGTTCCAGAAAAGCCATCCGGGCGTCAACGTCGACGTCCAAGCCGGCGGCGCGGGCAAGGGCATCGCCGACGTCCTGGCCGGCGTCGTCGACATCGGCATGGTCTCGCGCGAGATCAATCCCGCCGAAGTGGACAAGGGCGCCGTGGCCCTGGCCGTGGCCAAGGACGCCGTCATCGTCACGCTCAGCCGGAAGAACCCCTTCTTGGAGGAGATCCTCCGCCGCGGCTTCCGCATGCAGGACCTGGCCGCCGTCTGGATCGGCGGGACGGCGACGACCTGGGAGGCGCTCCTGGGGAAAAAGGGCCGGACGCCGATCCACGTCTTCACCCGCTCCGACGCCTGCGGCGCCGCGGAGACCTGGGCCGCCTATCTCGGCGGGCACCAGGAAGACCTGGTCGGGATCGGCGTCTACGGCGATCCGGGCCTGGCCGAGGCCGTCCGGCGCGACCCGCTGGCCATCGGCTACAACAACGTCAACTTCGTCTATGACGCCAAGACCCTGGCGCCCGTGACCGGCCTGGCCATTGGCGCCCTCGATCTCGACGAGAACGGCGCCGTCGACCCGGCCGAGAAGGTCTACGCCTCCCGCGACGACCTCACCCGGGCCATCGCCGCCGGCGTCTATCCTTCGCCGCCCGCCCGCGATCTCTATTTCGTCGTCAAGGGGAAGCCCGGCCGGCCGCTCCTCGCGGAGTTCCTCGAATGGGTCCTCGTCGATGGCCAGGCCTATGTCGCCGAGATGGGCTACATCGCCGTCGGACCGGAGCGGATCGCCGAGGGCCGGCGCCTCGTCCGCGGCCAAGCGGAGAGGAAATGAGGCATCTCAAGGACGCCCTGGCCCGGCGGGCGATGGGCCTCATCGCCGCCCTGCCGGGCCTCCTCGTCCTGCTCGTCGTCGTCGGGCTGTTCCTGAAGTCGAGGGCCATCCTCGGCGTCGAGCCCCTGTCGAAGCTCCTCTTCTCCCCGGCCTGGCACCCGCTCAAGGGCGAGTTCGGGCTCCTGCCGTTCATCACCGGGACGGTCTGGGTGACCGTGACCGCCCTGGTCCTGGCGGTGCCTGTCTCAATCCTGGCCGCGATCTACCTTTCCGAGTACGCTCCGCGCCGGGTCCGCGAAGCGGCCAAGCCCGTGATCGACCTCCTGGCCGGCCTGCCGTCGGTCGTCTACGGCGTCTGGGGCGTCCTCCTCGTCGTTCCCTTCGTCGGCGGCGTCCTGGCCCCTCTGGCCGGAGTCTATTCGTCGGGCTACAGCATCCTGGCCGGCGGCATCGTGCTGGCCGTCATGACCTTCCCGACGATCATCCACGTGACGCTCGAGGTCTTCTCGTCCGTGCCCCGCTCCCTCCGCGACGCCTCCCTGGCGCTCGGGGCGACGAAATGGGAGACCACGCGCCACGTCGTTCTGCGCAAGGGCGCCCAAGGCATCCTGGCGGCTTCCGTCCTCGGCTTCTCGCGGGCCTTCGGCGAGACCATGGCCGTGCTCATGGTCGTGGGCAACGTCCCGGCCGTGCCCCGCAGCCTTTTCGACCCCGGCTACCCCCTGCCGGCCCTCATCGCCAACAACTACGGGGAGATGATGTCGGTGCCCCGTTACGACGCCGCCCTCATGATGGCCGCCTTCGTCCTCATGATCATCGTCCTGTTCTTCAACATCCTGGCCCGGACGATCCTCGTCCGCGTCGAGCGGAGGACCAGGTGAACGGCGCCGCCGACCGCCGCCTGGGACGGCGCAAACGGGTCGACCGCCTCTTTCGCGTCCTGGCCACGGGCTCCGCCGTCGCCGTCCTCCTCTCGCTCCTGGTCATCCTCGGCACGATCCTCTGGAAGTCGGTCCCGGCGCTGGACCTGGCCATGCTGACCCGGACGCCGCGCGGCGGCTTCTACTTGGGCAAGGAGGGCGGCATCCTCAACGCCATCGTCGGCTCCCTCTATCTCGCGCTCGGCGCGACCGCCCTGGCCTTCCTCCTCAGCCTGCCGCTCGCTCTCTACCTCAACATCTATAAAGGGAAGGACTCCCGGACGGCCGTTTGGACGCGCTTTTTCCTCGATGTCCTCTGGGGCGTCCCGTCCATCGTCTACGGCGCCTTCGGCTTCGTCGTCATGCTGGCCTTGGGCCTGCGGGCCTCGCTTCTGGCCGGCATCCTGACGGTCGCCCTGCTCGAGTTCCCGATCATGTGCCGGGCCATCGACGAGGTCATGCGCCTCGTCCCCCGCGAGCTCAAGGAGGCCTCGGCCGCGCTCGGGGCGACCCGGTTCGAGACGGCCCTGAGGGTCGTGGTCCGCCAGACCGCCCCGGGCATCCTGACGGGCGTCCTGCTCGCCTTCGGCCGCGGCATCGGCGACGCGGCCTCGGTCCTGTTCACCACCGGCTTCACGGACCGCGTCCCGGCCTCCCTGGCGGACCCGGCGGCGACACTGCCGCTGGCTATCTTCTTCCAGCTGGGCACCCCGTTCCCCGAGGTCCAGCAGAGGGCCTACGCTTCGGCCGCGGTCCTGACCCTGATCATCCTCCTCATCAGCCTGGCCGGCCGGGCGATGAGCCGAAAGGCCGACCGCCATGTCGTCAAGTGAAGCACAGAACGCGCCCATGAACGGCGAGACCCCCATCCGCATCCGCGGCCTGAGCGTCTGGTACGGCGGCCTGCCGGTCCTGAAGAACGTCGACCTGGACATCCCGGCCCGCCGGATCACGGTCATCATCGGGCCCTCGGGCTGCGGCAAGACGACGCTCCTCCGCTCGCTCAACCGCCTGCTCGACACGACCGACGGGGCCCGCGTCACGGGCCGCGTCCTTCTCGACGGCGAGGACATCTACGGGCCGCGGGCCGAGGTCACGCGCATCCGCAAGAAGATGGGCCTCCTGTCCCAGAAGCCCCAGGTCCTGCCCATGTCGATCTACGAGAACGTGGCCTACGGCCCGCGCCTCCACGGCCTTGGCCCGAAGAGCGAGCTCGGCCGCCGGGTCGAGCACTATCTCAAATTGGCCGGCCTGTGGGACGAGGTCAAGGACCGGCTGCGCGAGCCGGCCACGGTCCTCTCGGTCGGCCAGCAGCAGCGGCTCTGCCTGGCCCGGGGCCTGGCCGTCGAGCCGGAGATCATCCTCGGCGACGAGCCGACCTCGGCCCTCGATCCCCAGTCGAGCCAGAACGTCGAACGCCGGCTGACGGAGCTCAAGCGCGACTACACCGTCGTCGTCGTCACCCACATCCTGCGCCAGGCCCGGCGCATCGCCGACCACCTCGCCTTCCTCTACCTCGGCGAGCTCGTCGAGCACGGCCCCGCGGCCGAGGTCTTCGCCTCCCCCAAGGACCCCCGGACGAAAGCCTACCTTACGGGCGAGATCAGCTGAGAGGGCCTGCTCACCCGTCGGCTCGTTCGTCTGCGTCGGCCGTACCTGGGACCCCGGTTCGTGAGCGGTCCCGGCTCGGCTTCCCTGACCGCCCGTTCGCGGACCGGACTGTGCCCCGTCGACCCGCCGAATGGCTTCCTAACTATGTTAATGAAATATGGCCGGGCTGTTACTTTTATGCTTGACATAGAGGTTGATGGCCGCATAATATTCTTATTAACATGAAGTATGACGAATTTGATAAGGGGATCTTGAAAATTCTCTATGAGGACGGCAAGGTCTCCAACTCCACCCTGGCTCAAAAGATCAAGCTCTCGCCGCCGGCGACCCTCGAGCGGGTCCGGAAGCTCCGGACGAACGGCATCATCCAGGGACAGAAGGCGATCCTCGACAAGAAGAAGCTCGGCCGGGGCCTGACCTGCTTCATTGCCCTGCAGATCAAGCACCTTCATCGCCAGGAGGCCTACCGGCGCATCGAGGAGCACCTCAAGCAGCTCGAGGAGGTCGAGGAGATCTATTTCCTCACCGGCCGGATCGACTACTTCATCAAGGTCAACGTCCGGGACATCGACGAGTACAGAGATTTCTTCATCGCCAAGCTGTCGAAGGTCCAGATGATCGAGCGGGCCGAGACCTTCGTCGTGGTGTCCTCCGCTGCCAATCCGAGGTACAACCCGATCAACGTCGACCCGAAGGAGCATGGCCTCGAATGAGGGCTACTCGCATGCCGAGAGTCTTGACAAGCCCTCTCCAAAGGCCTTACCCTCTAATCCTCCGGGGAGATATCATCCCGCTCGTAGCCAGATCAGGCGCGGTCCCGAATCGGGCGCCCCGCAGGCCCACCGTTCGCTGAGGAGGACGATGACTCAGAGCACACCGGCACAAGCACAAGAGGCGCGGTGAACCGCGGCGGTTCGCCAGAGAACCAACACAGACAGGGGATTCAGAGGAGGTACGAAGGACCGATGAAAAACAGATTGTTCGTTTTCGTCCTTATCGCGTGTTTGTCAACGGCCGGGTTGACCTTCGCGCAGGTCACGGGCGAAGGCCGCCTTGCCGGCAAGGTCGTCGACGACCAGGGCGCTCCGCTGCCCGGTGTATCGGTCAAGGCGACCAGCCCCAGGCTCGTCGGCTCGGCCACGACGGTCACCGACGCGGACGGCGTCTACCGGCTGATGGCGCTCCCGTCCGGGACCTACGAGATCACGTTCGCCATCCAGGGCTTTAAAACCCTGGTCCGGCAGAACATCCTGCTCGAGATGTCCCAGACGCTGGCCCTCAACGTGATCATGCAGGAAGCGACGATCGAGGAGCAGGTCACGGTCATCGGCGAATCGCCCCTCATCGACGTCAAGAGCACGGTCAAGGGCCAGACAATGACCAGGGAGACCTACATGGCCTTGCCCCGCGGCAGGTCCTTCGACTCGCTCATCAGCACCATCCCCGGCGTCCACAAGGATACCAACACCGCCGGCCTGTCTGTGGACGGCGCAACCGGGCCAGAGAACATGTTCTACGTCGATGGCGCGGACATCTCGGACTTCCACTACGGGGGCGATCCCCAGAACATCGTCCTCGAGCTCCTGGAAGAGGTCAAGGTCACGGCCTCGGGCTACAACGCGGAGTACGGCGGCTCGATGGGCGGCGTCGTCAACGTCATCACCCGGTCGGGCAGCAACGAGTTCCACGGCGACATCATGGGCTTCTACGAGAACAACCGCCAGTACATGCAGGGGCCTTCCAGGTCGTTCCTGCGCCGCGACCCCTACCGTTCCGGCTACTGGTATCAATACGTCAACTACGACAACCTCTATTATAACGGCGGCAAGGACCGGGACCGCTACGACCGGTACGAGGCCGTCGTCAGCCTCGGCGGCTACATCATCAAGAACAAGCTGTGGTTCTTCGGGTCATTCAATCCCAGCTACAGCCAAACCGCGGCCCTGAGGGATTTCAATGATCGCGAGGGGCCCTTCGAGACGTTCAAGAACAAGAACAATCGCTGGGGCGCGTCCGTCCGCGTCTCGGCCGCTCCCGTCTCCGGCCTGCGCCTGTCCGCGAGCTACATCAACAGCTTCTCGAAGTACCGCGGGTCCCTCCCCGGCATCCTCGGGGACAGCTCCGAGAGCTACGCCTGGGATCTGGAAGGCTACGATTACCCCAACCAGAGCGCCTCGTTGACGGCCGATTACTCCGTCGGCAACAACATGCTCCTCAGCTACCGGGGCGGCTGGCACGAGCAGGACCAGACCAACGAGCAGATCGCCCCCCCAGACGCCTCCTACTACTTCTTTGGGACATCGAATTCGGACTTCGCCAGCGATCCCTTCTTCGCCAGCAATCCCGACCTGCTCCATACCACCAGCTGGGCCAGCAGCCCGATCAACCAGACGACCTTGTATTACAAGCGGGGCAAGATCAGCAACAACCTGGACTTGACCTATTACCTGAACTTGGCGGGCGAGCACTCCTTCAAGGCGGGCATCGGCTACAACTACCTCTATGACAACCGCTTCACGGGCGCCCCTCATCCTTGCGTCTACATCTATTGGAACCAGACCAACAGCCAGCTCGATTTCCCCGTCGGTGTCGGCGCCGATCCGGAAAGCCCTTATTACGGCGCCTACGGATACTACTTCATCCGGGGCTCCTTCACGTCCGCCTACGGCAGCGTTTGGGACAGCTCCAGCAACAACCTGTCGGTCTACGCCCAGGATTCCTGGACCATCAACGGCAAGCTGACCATCAATCTCGGGCTCCGCGCCGAGAGCCAGTACATGCCGGCCTTCACGGACGAATCGACTTGGCCCGGCTATACCCCCAAGCCCATCAAGTTCGGCCTGGGCCAGTCGCTGGCCCCGCGGCTCGGCGTGGTCTACGACGTATTCGGCGATTCCAGCCTCAAGGTCTTCGCCAGCTTTGGGATCTATTACGACATCATGAAGCTCTACATGGGCCAGCTGACCTTCGGCGGCTCGAAGCGGGTCGAGGATATCTACGCCCTGCAGGACCCGGATTGGACGCAGATCGCCGGCAACGGCCTGCTCGATGACGCGGCGAACCAGGAGGCCGGCAACACGTATGCCGGGTCCATGTACTATCTCCCGCCCTCGTTCGACCGGGTCGACCCCGACCTCAAGCCGACGGCCCAGAGGGAGATCTCCTTGGGCGTCGAGAAGAAGCTGGGGGAAGACCTGTCCCTGTCCGTCCGTCTCGTCAACAAGCATCTCATCCGGACGATCGAGGACGTCGGTGTCTTCCGCCGCGAGGGGTCGGCCATGTACCAGGACTATTGGGTCACCAATCCCGGCTTCGGCGTCTCCCGGCCGATCTCCGAGGGTGGCTTCCTCGAGGACACCTGGACCGACCCGGGACCGGACAACCAGATCGGCACGGCCGACGACGGCGCGACCTACGACCTCTGGCCCTGCGCCAAGGCGCAACGTGAATACTACGCCCTCAACGTCTCCTTTGAGAAGAGGTTCAGCAAGAACTGGCAGGGCGGGGCCAACTGGACCTGGAGCCGCATCTATGGGAACTATTCCGGCCTCGGCAGCCCCGACGAGGGCGGCCGCCTAGGCCCGGGCGTCGAACAGGATTACGACCGCTGGTTCATGGGCTATGACGGCTTCGGCCGCGAGCTCCGCGGTCCTCTGCCCCAGGACCGGACCCATTACTTCAAGGCCTATGGGTCCTATTCCTTCCCCTTCGGATTGACCGTGGGAGCGGTCGCCTACGGTAGGACCGGCCTGCCCATGACGACCAAGCTCTACTTCAGCTCCAAGTACTTCTATCCCGAGGGGCGAGGAGACATGGGGCGGATGCCGTTCACCTTCTGGGCCGATCTCTATCTGGACTATGCCCTCAAGATCGCGGGAAAATACAAAGCGTCCATCAACCTCCAGATCAACAACGTGACCAACACGAGGACCCCGCAGAGCTATATCATGACCTACAACCGCAGCACTTACTCTGGGAATTCCTATTACGTGAAGATGTTGGCCGGGACGTTCGTCGATAGCTACAAGGCCGACATCGCCACGCTAGGCACCAAGCACCAG
>JBFYNT010000239.1:0-6569 GCA_041304225.1 Candidatus Aminicenantota bacterium | reverse complement strand
CAGCATTTTTCCCACTCGGCCTCGGTCGGTAGCCGGAAACCGAGGCCCGACGCCTTCTGGAGCGCCTGCAAAAACGATTGAATGTCCCGATAGGATACGTTCACCTGGGGAAGATCCCGGTCATCGGGCCTCGGGGCTTCGCCGCCCATGACCGCCTGCCAGGTCGCCCGGGTGACTTCGTATTTACCGATCCAGATCCCTTTGACGAACACCCGATGGACGGGGCCCTCGTCCGCCTCCCTTCCGAATTCACCGCTCGGCGATCCCATCGAGTATGCGCCGGCGGGGATATAGACCATGACGATCCCCTTGGGCAGCGCGGCTTCCCAATAGCCTTCGGGGTTTTGACGGACCTCGCTGGCATGCCGCGTGATCCAGGCCAACTCCGCCGGCACGGAAAGACCTTGTTCGGGCGGCTTGGCCTGAGCGGAGACCGGCCGGCCCGCCATGATAAGCATGATCACGACCGATCCGATCCATCGCTTCACGAAGGATCCTTTGCCCGATCCCGGTCCGTTACTTGAGGCTGAGGGATCATGTGCGCCGTTATTGGGGGCGGAGGCCGTTCCGCGGTTGTTCATCCGCCTCCCTGGCGGGCGGCCCCGATCGGGGCCGGGACGGCGCGCCCGCGTGAAAGAGGCTGATGAGCTGCCAACGGCTGCGGACGCCCAATTTCTGGTGGATATTGGTGATGTGGTTCTTGACCGTGTGGATGGAGATGAAGAGCGCCTTCTCGATGTCGGCGTTGCTCTTGCCGCGGAGGATGAGCCCGATGATATCGGCCTCGCGCGGGGTGAGGCCGCGGGTCCGGCAGAAGGCCTCGAAGGAGTCCCGGTCGCTCACGGTCGCCGGAGCCGCCGCGTAGGCCTTGGCGAACGGCTTGCCGAGCCATAGGAAAGGGAACAGGTTGATGGCCAGCAGGCCCAATGCGTTGGGAATGAACTGGACCGGGTCCGGCAGGGGGAAGGTCAGGACGAAGACGGCGTAGATCGCGAGATAGGCCGTCCCGAACATACAGACCGCCCGGCGCTCCGAGGGATCGGCGATCCGGCGGGCGGAGAGGACGAGCCCCGCCAGGACGCCGAGGATGGCCAGGACCCCGGCGAAGAAGACGACGATCTGGGCCCGCGCGGTCCACAGCCAGAGGGCGGAACCTCGCGGAGCTAGGGCGGTCAAGGCGTAGGTCGCCGCCAGGAGCCCGGCCCCGGCCCCGAACCAGCGGTTGAAGCCGGCCGAAAGGCGCCGTCCCTCGAACCCCCGGGCCGCGGCGAAGAGCGTATAGACGATCCCGGCTTGGGAGAGACGGGCCACGGGGCCAAGGACGTCGCCCAGGACCGTATAGCGGCCGATCGCGCAGAAGCCTATGAGGTTGGCGCAGGCGTAGGCCGAAGTCAGGTTGACCAAGGCCAGGGCATTGTTGAAGCCGAGGAATCCGGCGAACGGCCGGAGAAAGGGCAGGCGATAGGCCCGGTGCATGAGGACGGCGTAGACGATGGCGGCGACGCCGACGAGGAGCACGAGGAAGTAATAGGCGATCTTCAAGTGCTGCATCGAGCCGGATTATAGCCGAAAAAACGTCCTGAGGGCTAGGAATTCCCGGCCATTCTCGCCGGTGAGCGGAGAAAGGGAACAAGGTCCTATTGCCAGTTGGGCCGCCCGCCCTTATCGTCGGGTGCGAGGCCGGCAACCCCGGGCGGGTCCGGCCAATACGGAAAGGAGATACAAGAGATGAGAATGAGGTTGGTGGTTTTAGCATTCGCGATCGTCCTGACCGCTGTTTTCGCTTTGGCCCAGGCCGGGCACACCCCCGATCCCAGGGAACAGGCGGTCATCAATACCGCCCTGGACTACAGCGACGGCGCCTATTCGAGCGATGCCGGCCGCATGGAAAGAGCCCTCCATCCCGACCTGACCAAGCTCATTTTCATGCGCAGGTCGCCGGCGATGGGATTGGCGGCGAGATATTCGACGTTCAGCGATCTCATCGAACCCGCCCGGACAAAAGGCTTTTTCCTCGAGCCCGACAAGCGGAAGACGGAGACCGTCGTACTGGAAATCACGGATGACGTCGCTTGCGTCAAAGTGAAAACCGCCATGTGGTGCGATTATCTCCAAATGATCAAGATCAATGCCCAGTGGAAGATCATCAACGTCCTTTGGACCCTCGGCCTGGACACGCCTCCCCAGGGGAAGGTCGTGCCCGGCTTCGACGCCGAGAAGGAGCGTCCGGCGGCCCAGGCGGCCGCGCTCGACTATACGGAAGGGCAGCTCTCCGGCGACGCCGCCCGGCTGGAAAAGGTCCTCCATCCTGAAACCAACCAGGTGACCTTGATGTCGATGGCCACCGCCGAGGCTAAGGTGGCCTTCGTCATGCGTTCGCGCTATTCCGGGATCCTGGAGCCGGTCAAGGCCAAGCTCGGCCTGGCGCCGGACAACGCCCGCAAGGCCGAGATTCGGATCCTCGATATGATGGACGGCATGGCCTTCGCCGCCGCCCGGACGGCCCGGGGCGCGGCCTATCTCCAGCTGCAGCTGCTGGACGGCCAATGGAAGGTCATCAACGTCCTCGTCCGGCCGTCCGATAACGCCATCCCCCAGCCGCCCCCCGTTAAAAAGCGAAGGAGCTAGACATGAACAGGATCTTACGGTTCGCTTCGCTCGTCTTGACCGCCCTGGCAATAACCGCCCCGGCGGCCTCTTACCCCCAGGCGCCCGCCGGGGCCCCAGCCCGGGTCTTTCGTCCCGGCGTCATCGGCTTTCCCATGACCGATTTCTCGCTGCCGGCGATCCAAGGCGGGACGTTCGGCCCGTCCGCGCTCAAGGGCAAGAACGTTCTCCTCGTCTTCCCCCGCGGGAAAGTGGACGACACGTGGTGCTGGATCTGCCACTACCAGTACGCCGAGCTGGCCGAGCTCGAAGCCAAGCTCCAGCTCCGCAAGACCTTCGACCTGGAGATCCTGTTCGTCCTGCCCTATGGCGAGGCCGAGGCCCGGCATTGGACGGAGATCTTCCCGAGCCAGATGAAGACCATCGAAGCCTTCGTGAATCCGCCCGGCTTCGGTCAATTCCCGGCCCGCCGGAAAGAAATGGTCATGCGGATGCAGAAGGCCTACTCCAAGGCGTCCGAATTCGCCAAGGGCCCGATCCCGCTCCCGTTCCCTATCCTTTACGACCAGGACCAGGCGGTGTCGAAGATGCTCGGGCTCTTCACGACGAACTGGGACGATAGCGCCGTCGATCAGAACATCCCGACCATCTACCTTCTGGACGCGGCCGGCGACGTCCGTTTCAAGTACATGAGCCAGATCACTTTCGATCGCCCCGGCGGCGAGTACCTGGTCAAGATCCTGGAGAAGCTGATACAAGGCCGGTAACCTACGACCGGCTCGCCCCGGCGCGGACTTCCCAAGTCCGGCGCTCCGGTGTTAACATCCGGCAGAGGAGCGTGCCATGCCGGGTTCGGTCGTGATCCGCGCGATGCGGCTCGAGGACGCCGCGTCGGCCGCCCGCTGGGCCGAGGTCGAAGGCTGGGCCACCGAGGTGCGCGAGGAGTTCGATCTCTTCCTCGGGCACGACGCGGCCGGCTGTTTTTTCGCGGAGTCCGGGGGCCGTCCGGCCGGCGTCTGTGTCGCCACGTCGTACGGCGACAGGGGCTTCATCGGGGAGCTCCTGGTCGACAAGGCATTCCGCGGCGGGGGAGTGGGGCCGGCGCTTTTCGACCGGGCCATCGCCTACCTGACCGCGCTCGGCTGCCGGTCCATCTCCCTCGACGCCGTCCCCCGGGCCGTCTTCTATTACATGTCGCGGGGATTCCGGGTGGTCTGCCGCTCCCTTCGTCTCCGTGGCGCCCCCGCCGCCTCTGTCGGAGAGGGCGTCCGCCCGGTCACGGCGGCCGACCTGCCGGCGATCTTCGAGATCGACCGGCGGGCCTTCGGCGGCGACCGCTCGTTCTTCCTGGCGCGCCGGATCGGCCTCGCGCCCGAGCTGGGCTGGCTGAAGGTCTCCGACGGGCGTATCGCCGGCTATGTCTTCGGCCGCCGTCTCCCGGGCCTGGCCTGGGCCGGGCCCTGGTGGGCGGATCCGGACGATCCCGATCCGGGCGCCCTGCTCGCCGCCTTCGCCGCCGGCGCGGGAACGCCCGAGGTCCGGCTGGGTGTCCTCGGATCCAACTCCCGCGCTCTCACCCTCGCGGCCGCCCTCGGCTTCGTCGCCGGCCCTCGGGCGTCGTACAGGATGGTTCTCGGCGCCGGCGGATCGCCCGGCCTCGATCCCGCGCTCCTCGCGGTCGGCACCGCGGCCAAAGGCTGATCCCTTCCCGTCCCGGCGTAAACCAACCTACGCCCGGCGGAGTATATATATTCCGAGGCGAAGAACTCACGCCGAGCATTCGGATGTGTAAAAAGTTTGTATCCGTAAAAAAGTATTTTACAGCCGCGCCGGAAGTGATACTTGAAATATCATATACCTGCTTTATTAGCAGTGAGTTACGAGCGGGGCGGTATCCCGCGGAAATTGGCACCGATTATGCTTTCATCGGAGTATCGCTACCGAGTTGAGGGAGTCCTATTTTCTCTCCAGCGAAGGAGGTGAAAACCGTAAGGGACGAAAATAATCCGAATTCTCTTGGGCATCATTATATCTCTAAATACGGAAAGGAGGTTTCCATGAGAGTGAAAGCACTATTATTCATCGCCATCCTGCTCCTCCTCGTCGCTCCTCTCGCCATCTCCCAGTCGCGTGAGACCGGCGCCCTGCGCGGCGTCATCACGGACGACCAAGGGGCTCCGCTTCCCGGCGTCAACGTGACGGTCTCCAGCCCGAACCTCATGGGTTCGCGCGCCGTGGTCACCGACGCCAACGGCGAGTACCGGTTCCCGGCGCTGCCGCCCGGAGAGTACACGGTCAAGGCCGAGATGCCGAGCTTCGGGACGGCCGTCCGGGAGAAGATCCGGGTGAACACCACGGCCACCCTGAGCGTGGACATCCAGCTGAAGCCGGCCGCGGTGAGCGAGGAGATCACGGTCGTCGCCCAGACGCCGACCGTCGACGTCAAATCGACCGAGACGGCGTCCGTCACGCTGTCCAACGAGATCCTGCGGAACATCCCCTACAACCAGTTCACCGCGGATATCGTCAACTTGGCCCCCGGTATCATGGACAACGTCGCCTACGGCGCCTCCCAGAACACGGGCATCGCTTACACTATGGACGGCGTCAACGTCGCCGATCCGGATGCCGGCTCGGCCTGGGTCTTCTCGGACCACAACATCATCGAGGAAGCCAAGGTCATGGGTATCGGACTCCCGGCCGAATACGGGAACTTCACGGGCGTCATCTTCAACCTCATCACGAAATCCGGCGGCAACAATTTCTCGGGCCACTTCGAGTTCAACTTCCAGGGCTACCAGGCCGATTCCAAATTCTGGCAGGCGAACAACAACGCGGCTTACCTCGAGGATTTCCCGGAATTCAGCTCCCCGGGCTCGAAGCTCATGGACATCAGCGGGCACTTGGGCGGCCCCATCGTCAAGGACAAGCTCTGGTTCTACACCGGCGTCCAGTATTACCGGACCCAGGACCGTCCGGCCGGCTTCCCCGAACCGCAGGACTACAAGCAGCCCCGGTTCTTCGGCAAGCTGACGGCCCAGTTGACGCCGTCCCTGAACGTGAGCGCTATGTACCAGACGACCAACTACAACGGGACGAACCGCGGCGGCGACGCGACGACCTCCCCCGAAGCCGTCGTCAACCAAGATTCACCCGACTGGCTCGCCGGCTTCAGCCTGAACAAGATCCTCAGCCCGACGACCTTCTTCGACATTAAGACAAACTATTTCGAGGGCCGCTACTATCTCGACCCCGAGGTCGGCTTCGATGCTTACGGTCACTACATCCAGACCGTGCAAGAGGGCTATGAGGAATACGCTAATGATCTGCCCGCCAACTGGTTCTACGGCAGTTCCGGCACCTTCGGTTACTACGACCGGGCCAGGTTCGGGACCAACGTCAGCCTGACCCACTACGCCGAGGACTTCCTCGCCGGTTCCCACGAGTTCAAGTTCGGAGCCGAATTCGAACGCTCGATGTCCCGGAACCGTTATGGCTACACCGGCACGGGCGGCCCCCTGGGCGACAACGTCCGGTACACGGACTACTTCGGCGTGGGCTACAATGGTTACGTCTACAGCGGGAACTACTTGGCCTACCAGTATACGGGTTACGACAACAACACCCGGTACACCCGCCTCGAGGGATTCGTCCAGGATTCCTGGCAGGTCTCGAAACGGCTTAACATCAGCCTCGGCCTCCGCTACAGCCAGAATTGGGGCGACGTCAAGTACGTCAGCGGCAGCGTCTTCAAGACTAACCGCCTGGCTCCCCGCGTGGGCTTCACCTTCGACATCCTGGGCGACAAGACGACCATCCTCAAAGCCCACTACGGCCATTTCACCGAGGCCATGCTGGCCAGCTACCACGACCGGATGAATCCCGACCAGGCTTACGGCGATTACATCGCCTACTACTTCATCCCCGACGACGACGATCCCGCGACCACCGGTGGGGAGTGG